>CAYOIG010000659.1:0-8702 GCA_964403915.1 uncultured Myxococcaceae bacterium | reverse complement strand
TCGCCGCCACCGCCGCGTGTCACGTCTTCTTCGCGTGAGCGCGACGCAGGTCGAGCAGCGCGTCCGTGCGGCCGTGCGGAAATGCCTCGGAAGAGAGGTCAGCACGCTCGAGGAGATCCCGGCGGGTCTCGGGCGGCGCCGGTTCTTCCGGGTGCGTGTCGCCGGAGGGGAGCCGCAGACCCTCGTGGCGCGCATCGAGGGGCCCGAGGATCCCGCCCGCCGACCCGCCGGCCTCCCGCCGGAGCCGGCCCTCGAGCCGCTGCGGAGCTTTCTCGAGGCGGCCGGGATCCCGGTGCCCGCCCGCCATGGCGCGGCGGACGACATCGAGCTGCTCGAGGACGTCGGCTCGCTGCCGCTGCACCAGGCCGCGGCCACGGCGACGGCTCCCGAGCGGCGCAGCCTCTACGAGGAGGCCTGCGATCTCGTGCCACGCCTGCAGCGCACGCACGCGAGCGCCGAGCGCATCCCGGCCTTCGGCCGCCATCTCAGCGCGGCCTTCTTCGCGTACAAGGCGGATTTCTTCGCGCGCTGGTCCCTGCCTGCAGCCCTCGGTCGCCCGGCCTCCGGGGCCGAGACGGCCGCCGTGCACGAGGCCTTCACCCTCGTGGCCCGCGAGGCGGCGAACGCCCCGCAGCGCCTCGCGCATCGTGATCTGCAAGGGGCGAACGTACTCGTCCGGGCCGATGCGCCTGCCGGCGCACGGCTGGTGCTGATCGACCTGCAGGGAGCCTTCCTCGCGCCGCCGGAGTACGACCTCGTCTGCCTGCTGCGGGATTCGTACCTGGCGCTGGACGATGCCGAGGTCGCCCACCAGCTCACACGCATCCGGACCGCGCTGCCGGATGCCCCGGATCCCGACACGTTTTCGCGTCGCTTCGACCTGCTCACGCTCACGCGCAAGGCGAAGGATCATGCGCTCGGCTTCTACCACGCGTCGCTGCGCGACGATCCGCGCGAGATCCGCTTCGCGCCGACGTGCGTGCGCTACCTGCGGGCGGCCGCCGCACGCATGGCCCCCCTCGACCCGAGGCTCGGCCGCCTCGCCGAGCTGATCGATGCGCTGCCGGACGCGCCGCCGGATCGCAGCGGAGCCCGCGAGCGAGTGCGCGATGCGACCCGCCCGAGCGGCCGCGCATGAGGGCGATGATCCTCGCCGCGGGCCTCGGAACGCGCCTGCGCCCCCTCTCGGACCTTCGCCCCAAGCCGGCCGTGCCGGTTCGCGGGCTGCCGCTGATCGCTTATCCCCTGGCGCTTCTCGCCCGCCATGGCGTCTCCGAGGTGGTGATCAACGTCCACCATCAGCCCGCCTGCCTGATCGAGGCGGCCGAGCGCCATGCCCCGCCGGGGCTGCGCGTTCGCTTCTCCCACGAGGAGGCTCTGCTCGGCACGGGAGGCGGAATCCGGCGCGCGGCGGCCTTCCTCCGGGAGAGCGACCCGTGCCTGATTCTCGCCGGTGACATGCTTCTCGATCTGGACCTCTCCGCCCTGATCGGTCAGCATCGCGACCGAGGCCGCGCATGGACTCTTCTCCTGCGCGACGACCCGCGGGGCGGGCGCTTCGGTACGATCGGCATCGATGCCGGCGGGCGCATCCGGCGGATCGCGCGGCGTTTCGATCTCGGGGGAGAGCAGCGTGCCGGGCTCTACGCACACGTGACGGTGGTGTCAGCGCGCGCATTCGACGCCGTGCCCGATCGGGCGGTCTTCGGCCATCTCGATGGCTGGCTCGCACCGCTGCTGCAAGCCGGCGCGCAGGACATCGGCGCCGAGCTCCTCGGCACCGGCGACTGCGTCTGGGAGCCGGTGGGCACTCCCGCCGAGTATCTGGCGGCGAACCTGCACCCCCCTTCCCTCTCCTTCCTCGACGCGGATGCACGCGCGCTGCGGGAGGGCACGCGCTTCGCGCCCGGCCTCGTGATCGGCGCCGGCGCCGTGATCGGCGCCGGCGCGCAGCTCGAGGACGTGGTGGTCTGGGATCACGAGCGAGTCCCCGCCGGCTTCACGGGCCGCCGGGGAGTATTCGCCGGTGGCCGCTTCCACGCCTGCGCGGAGCCGTCCGATGAGAGCGGAGACGCATGAGCGAGGTGGTTTTCGTCGGCACCAGCGATGCCTTCGGCGCCGGAGGACGGCGTCAGGCCGCTGTGGTCGTCCGCATGCCGGGCGGCACGGTGCTCCTCGACTGCGGCATGACCACCGGCACGGGCCTCACGGCCCTCGGTATCGCACGCGAGGAGATCGACGCGATCCTCATCTCCCATTTCCACGCCGATCACTTCGGCGGCATTCCGCAGTTTCTCCTCGCCAGCCTGTACGAGGACGGCCGGCGGCGTCCGCTGCGAATCGGCGGGCCGCCGGGAATCGAGTCGCGGGTGCGCGCGGCATCGGCAGCGCTCGGCCATCCCATCGTCGACGCGGAGCGGAGCCATCCCCTGCTCTTCGTCGAAATGCCGACGCAGGACGAAGTCGAGGTGGGTCCGGTGCAGGTTTCGGCCTTCGCCGTCCATCACCAGCCCGACGCCTGCCCCCACGGCATCTCCGTCCGCAGCGGCACGGAGCGCATCGTCTACACGGGGGATACGGGCTGGTTCGAGGGTCTGCCGCGATTCGCCAGCAACTCCCAGCTCTTCGTCTGCGAATGTACGCAGCTCGTGCGTGGCTACGACTTCCATCTGAGTCACGAGGAGCTGGTGGATCACAAGGGCGACTTCGACTGCGGGCGCGTGATCCTCACCCATCTGGGAAGCGACACCTCCGCCCGCCGTGGGCACCTCGCCTTCGAGACCGCGGACGACGGCCTGCTGGTTCGGCTATAGGCGGTGCCCGCCGTTGGTTGACAGCCGCGGCGTCGCCGCCGATTCTTCGCCCTCCGGTCCACCGCGGACCGAGGTCGGAGAGGAAGCGCGACGCATGACGGATTCTTCGCGAGCCCAGGGGGGCCTGCTCTGTGTCGGGGTGATCGTCGTCGGCCTCGTCTTCGTGCTCGGCATCCTATCCGGCAGCTACTGGGCCCTCGCGATCCCCGTCGCAGCCTTCGTCTTCTTCGTGCTCGGCCTCACGTTCTGGGTCGGCTGGACGATCGCGACGATCCGCGTCGAGCCGGAGGTGGCGGAGCCGGCGCCGGACTCCTCCGCAGCGGACCCGAAGCAGGGCTAGAGACCCCCGCCGGTGCGCATCGCCCTTCTCACCTATCGCGGCAACATGTTCTGCGGCGGCCAGGGCATCTACGCCGCCTACCTCGCGAACGAGTGGAAGCGGGCCGGCCACGACGTGCACGTGATCGCGGGCCCGCCGCTGCCGCTTCTCGACGAGGGCATCCCGCTGCACGTCATCCCGAACGAGAACGTCTTCGGCGTTCCGCATCCAGACTGGGCGCGGCGCGAGCATCCGTTTCGCCTGCTCTGGCCGATCAATCTCTGGGAGCTCGGAGTCTCACGCATCGGCGTCTTCCCCGAGATGCAGAGCTTCGGCCTGCGTCTGCTGATGCGCTGGCGCGCGCTGCAGCGCCGACACCGCTTCGACGTGGTCTTCGACAATCAGTGCCTGTCGTGGGGGCTGCTCGGCATCCAGGCCGCCGGCACCCCCGTGGTCTCCGTGATCCACCATCCTCTCCACATCGATCGTGAGGCCGACTTCGCGATCGACCCCTCGCTCCGGAAGAAGATCAAGCGAACGCTCTACTTTCCGCTGCTCATGCAGCAGATCGTGGCACCGCGCCTGGCGCGCATCGTGACCGTGAGCGAGGCATCGCGCACCGAGATCGAGCGCTACTTCGGCATTCCCGAGAAGGACGTTCCCGTCGTCCACAACGGGACGGATCTCGACGTCTTCCATCCCGTGGAGGGAAGCCAGCGCGAGGCCGACCTGCTCTTCGTGGGCCGCACCGAGGACCGCAAGAAGGGCATCGGAACGCTGCTCGAGGCGATGACCCACCTGCCGGCGAACGTGACGCTCAAGATCGTGGACGGACGCATCCCCGAGGACGGTCTCGTGCCGCGCTTCATCCGCCGGCACCGGCTCGAAGGGCGCGTGCTCCTGCACCGGAAGATGCTGACGGTTTCCGAGCTCGTCGCGCAGTACTCGACGGCGCGCGCCGCCGTGGTGCCCTCCTTCTTCGAGGGCTTCGGCTTTCCCGCCAGCGAGGCCATGGCCTGCGGCCTGCCCGTGATCGCCAACGCCGTCGGCGCGCTGCCCGAGGTGGTGGGTACCGACGGGCTGGCCGGACGCCTCGTGCCGCCCCGCGATCCGCGCGCCCTGGCGGCGGCCATCGCGGAGGTGCTGGCGGATCCGGAGCGGGCAGCGCAAATGGGCCGAGCGGCACGCGCGCGGGTCGCGCGCCTGTTCCGCTGGAGCGAGGCTGCGGCACGGCTCGCCGTCGTCTTCGAGGAGACGATCCGTGCTTCTCACCGTCGATCTCGCGCGGCTTGAGCTGCGGCCCGGGGACCTCGTCCTCGACGCCGGCTGCGGAGAGGGACGCCACTGCTTCGGCGCCCTCGAGCGCGGCGCGCGCGTGGTCGGTCTCGATCTCGACCGCGAATCTCTCGACCGCGGATCGGGCCCGCTGCGGGCGCGGGCGCGGGAGCTGGGCTCCTTCGGCGTCATGATCCACGGCAACGCCTTCCGGCTGCCGTTCCGGGACGAGACCTTCGACCGCGTGATCTGCTCCGAGGTGATGGAGCACGTGCACGACTGGCGCGGAGCCGCTCGCGAGCTGGCGCGGGTGGTGCGAACCGATGGCCGTGTCGCCGTCACGATCCCGACCGCGACCAGCGAGCGCCTCTACCTGCGCCTCGGCGACGACTATTTCGAGAGCCCGGGGGGCCACATCCGGATCTTCGATCCGCGGGAGCTGGCGCGCGGGCTCTCGGAGGCCGGACTGCGCACGACGGGCGTCGGCTTCGCCCACGCGCTCCATACGCCGTACTGGGCGCTGCGCTCCATCGCGAGCCTGCCGAAGGCCGACGAGAGCCGGCTGGTTCGCGCTTACCGGAGCTTTCTCATCCGCGCGACGCAGTCGCCGCTGCTGGACCGCCTCGAGCGGGCGCTCAACTACGTCTGCCCCAAGAGCGTCGTTCTCTACGCCGAGAAGACCGGGCGCCCAGCAGCCCTGCCGGCGTGACGTCGAGGCCGCTCCGCGTCGCGCTACTCGCATACCGCGGCAACATGCGCAGCGGCGGCCAGGGGATCTACCTATGGTTTCTCGCGCGAGAGCTCGCGCGGCTCGGCCATGCGGTGCACGTCTTCGCGGGGCCGCCCCACCCCGATCCGATGCCCTTCGCCGCGAGCGTGACGCCGGTTCCGAACGAGGGCTTCTGGGCCAAGCGCTTCGATCCCGATCCGGCGGCCGTCTTGCCGCGTCCGAACCCGCTGCGAATCTTCGAGCCGCTCAACTTCTGGGAGTACGGCGCGACCTGGTTCGGCTTCCTGCCCGAGCCTTTCGCGTTCAGCGTACGGGCCGCGCGCGGCTTGCTCGGGCGACTTCGTGCGGGAGAGCGCTTCGACCTGGTGCACGACGTCCAGTCGCTCGGCTGGGCGACGCTGCTGCTCAAGGCGATCGGCCTGCCCGTCCTCACCACGATCCACCACCCGCTCTCCGTGGACCGCCGCGCTTCCTTCGCCCGCGATCGCTCCTTCCGCGAATCCCTCGGCACGATGGAGCTGTATCCGGTCGGAATGCAGGCCTTCGTGGCCCGTCGCCTCGATCGCGTGCTGACCTCTTCGAGGCAGAGCGGCGGCGAGATCCTGCGCGACTTCCGCGTGCGACCTGAACGCTTGCGGATGCTCTGGAACGGCCTCGACACCGATCTGTTTCGACCCCATCCAGAGATCCTCCGATCGCAGAACGAGCTGCTCTGCATCGCCCGCGCCTCGGATCCCAACAAGGGCGTTCCCGTGCTGCTCGATGCCCTCGCGCAGCTTCCGTCTCGCGTGACGCTCACGCTGGTCGACGAGGACTCGGCGGAAAATCCCGCCCGTGAGCGCGCGCGAAGGCTCGGGGTCGAGACGCGGCTTCGCATCACCGGCCGCGTCGGCACGGAGGATCTCGTCCGTCTCTACGCGCGCGCCGGCCTCGTCGTGGTCCCCTCGCTCTACGAGGGCTTCGGTCTGCCGGCGGCGGAGGCCATGTCCTGCGGCGCGCCCGTGGTCGCCACAGCGGCCGGTGCGCTGCCGGAGGTGATGGGCATCGGCGGCGGCGGCATCCTCGTGCCGCCGGGAGATCCCGCCGCGCTCGCCCGCGGAATCCTCTCGCTGCTCGCAGAGCCGGAGATTTGCGCGGAGCGCGGAGCCCAGGCACGCGCGCGCATCGTCGCGGCGTTCTCGTGGCCGCGGGTGGCGGAGGCGACCCTCGAGGTCTACCGGGAGGTGCTGGCGGAGCGGCGAAGGGCAGCCGCATAGGCTTCGCTCGCCGGCCTCTCCCGCCGCCGCACTACGTCCGGCGCGGCCGTCCTGCCAGCAGCACGACGTCGGCGAGCTGAGGCACGCGCCGCGCGATCCGGTCGAGGCCGCGCAGGGCGCTGAAGGCGCGCGCCTCCGGAAGGCGCTGCACGGCACGCGTCCACTGCGGCAGGCCCCAGAGCAGCGAGAGACCCTCGACGTGCTCGAGCTCGAGGGAGCGGCCGGCCTGCTCGCGCATCAGGCCGAGGTCGTAACGGGTGAAGTGATCGGCCGGCACGTCGTAGTGTCGCCGCCCGCGCGGGAGCGCGCGGCCGAACAGACCCTCCTGCACGTCATCGAGGGCCCGTGCCGCCCGGCAGGCGAGCGATTCGAAGTTGGCGATGGCGAGGATCACGCGACCCTCGGGGCGTGTCACCCGGGCCATCTCGGCGATCGCGCGGGCCGGCCGATCGAAGTGATCGATGGCCCCCTTGCACAGCACCGCGTCGAAGCTCGCACTCGCGAACGGGAGCGCGTGAGACCAGGCGCGTACCCAGCCGGGCACGGGCCCCTCGGACCTCTCGCTCGTGAGGCGCGCCCAGCCGGTCATGCGTGCCGAGGGCTCGGCGCCGATCACGGTGGCACCCCGCTTCGCGAGGGCGAGCGCATCCTGGCCGAAGCCGCTCGCGCAGTCGAGGATGCGCCGTCCTGGCGCTGCGCCCGCCAGCGCCAGCGTGCGCTCGGTCATGTGATCGAAGAGGTACTGGCTGTCCCGCGTGGTCCCGGTGGGGATCACGTCGCTCATGTCCCGGTCGAGATCCACGACGCGCACGGCGGCCGACGGTAGCAACGCAGGCGGGTCCGCGTGTACGCCCCGGCGGCGAGAGAAGTTATGCTACGCGGGGGTGAGGAACGCTATTCCCCAGGTCTTGGCAGTCCCCGCGGCGGGTGGCCCGGCGCGGTCCTCCCGCGTCCTGGACCGGCTTGCCTCCTTCCGGATCCTCTATCTGGCGTTCTTCGCTTTCGTACTGGTCGATTACTTCTCGGTACGGGCCGCCGAGCTGCTGCTGAGACGGCACTTCCGCAGCCTCGTGGCGGAGGCGATCCGGGTCGACCCGATGCAGGGCTCCGTCCACTCACAGATCCAGCACCGGATCGAGGAGGACGTTCGCGGCTCCGCCTGGGTGCGCATCTGGGGCCTGCGGGTCAGCGTGCTCGTTCTGGCCAAGGACGGCGTCACGCCGCTCTACCTGGGCGGCCGCTCGATCCCGCCGCCTCCTTCCGGCGACGCCGCCCAGGCGCTGCGCGACGCAGAGCGGCTCCTCCTGGCCTCCGCCGACGTCTCCGTCTCGCTGCCGCAGGACGCCCTGCTCGCCAACGCCTTTCTCGTCGGCTACGCGAGCGTCCTGCTCTTCGGGCTGTTCCAGTACAACCGGGCCCTGGCCCGCGGCGAGGCGGAGCGTCTGGCGGCAGCGATCACGGCGCGCGACGCCACCGCGGAGCGCGCCGCAGGCATCGAGCGTGAGCTCGATGCCGTTCGCACCCGCCTCGCCGAGGTGGAGCCCATCGAGGAAGACCAGGCCGAGGCGATCGAAGCGCTCCAGCGCGAGCGCGCGTCCCTGCAGGAGAAGCTGGCCGACCTCGGCCGCCGCGAGGCGTCGCTGCGCTAGGTGGCGGCGCGCAGCTCCGACCTCGAGAGCGAGCGGCGCAGCCTCGAGGAGATGCTCGACGAGGCGCTGCGCGACGTCGGTCGCCGCGACGACGAGATCCAGAAGCTCCAGTCGAGGCTCGAGGGGGCTGCGAAGGCGGCGCCGGCGCCAGTCAGCGGCGGTCGCGTGCGAGAGGCCGAGCAGCTCGGCAAGCGCCTGCGAACCCTCTACAAGAACCTGGAGATCGACGACCGGGCCATCGACGATCTGGTCGGTCTACGCGATACCGACATGAAGCTGAAGGCCGAAGAGGCCATGAAGCGACTCTCCGACGAACCCGACACCGCTGCGGTGCGTCGCAAGGTGGGCGGCCTGCCGCCGCACCTCTCCATCTTCGAGCTCGGCTTCGCCGGCAAGGGGCGCATCTATTACACCCGGGGAGAGGTGCGCCGCTTCCGGGTCCTCTCCATCGGGGCGAAGAACTCCCAGAAGAGCGACCTCGAGTACCTGAGCCGGCTTCCCTAGCGTTACATCTCACAGGGTTGCCGAGAATTGAATTTCGGCGGGCTGGAGGGGCCGCAGGGTGCCGCTTTCGGTGACCTGGCAGTAGACGCGCGAAAGCTTCTCGCAGCCAGCAGCCGGCTCACGTTGTGCGCCAGCACCTTCAGCATCACTGTAAAT
>CAYOIG010000658.1:0-6360 GCA_964403915.1 uncultured Myxococcaceae bacterium | reverse complement strand
CGATCGCGCGGGCTGGCACGAGTCGGATCTCGTCACCGTGATCGGCCCCGGGATGGGCGGCGCAGCCTGCCTCGCCGGCGTGCTCGAGCAGGGACGCAGCTTCGGCGTCGTGTACGCGAAGCGCGACGGCGACGGCGTGCTCGTCGAAATCGAGCTCCGGCTCGAGGTCGAGGTCGCGCCCGGTGAGCGTCACGACCTCGAGCGCGTGCGCGTTGCACTCGGAGACGATGCCAGCCGCCTGCTCGAGAGCTTCGCCAGCGAGCACGGGCGTACGGCGGGCGCGCGGACGCGCCGGCCGTTCCAGGCGGGCTGGTGTAGCTGGTACCATTTCTTCCACGGCGTCACCGAGCAGGACGTGCTGCGCAACCTCGATGCCCTCGCGCGCTCGCGAAGCGAGATTCCCGTCACGCTCGTGCAGCTCGACGACGGCTACCAGCGCGCCATCGGCGACTGGCTCGACACCAACGAGAAGTTTCCGCGTGGCCTCGCGCCGCTCGCGGCCGACATCCGCGCCGCCGGCTTCGACGCGGGTCTGTGGACGGCCCCCTTCTGCGTGGCACCCGACAGCGCCCTCTTCGCGGCGGAGAAGCACTGGCTGCTGCGCGAGGGGGAGCACCTCTTTAGCGGCCTCCTCCATCCCATGTGGACGCCGACGGCGCGCATCCACGTGCTCGACACGAGCCGCGAAGAGGTCTGCGCGCACCTGACGAGCGTCTTCCGCGAGCTCGTCCAGATGGGCTTCTCCTACCAGAAGCTCGACTTTCTCTACAGCGAGGCGATGCAGGCCGATGCCTTCGATCCCTCGCTCTCGCGCGCGGCGCGCCTTCGCCGCGGCCTCGAAGCCATCCGCCGCGGCTGCGGCGAGGAGACCTTCCTTCTCGGCTGCGGCTGCCCGATGGGGCCGGCCGTCGGTCTGGTGGACGGCATGCGGATCGGCCCCGACGTGGCGCCGAGCTGGGAGATCGACGACAACCCTCCGATCGCGGGAATCGAGGCGACGCGCCCGGCCACGCGCAACGGCGTTCGCAGCATCCTCACCCGTGCCTTCATGCACCGCCGCCTTTGGCTCAACGATCCCGACTGTCTGATGTCGCGCACGACCGACACGCACCTCGGTCGCGACGAGGCCCGCACGCTCGCCGTGAGCATCGCCGCGACGGGGGGCATGCTGCTGTTCTCGGACGACGTGCCGAAGCTCGAGGGCGAGAGCCGAGATCTGATCGCGAAGACGCTGCGCCTCTCGCGCGAGGTCGACGAGGCGTCCGAGACCGGAGCCGCGCGCGTTCCGGGCTTGCTCGCGGCGGAGTTTCCCGACCTCGTGGTCGCGCCCGTGCAGGGAGGTGCGCTCGTCGCGCTCGTGAACGCCGGGGACGAGCCCACGACGCGGACGCTCGATCCGCGTGAGCTCGGACTCACCCAGGGAGCCTTCTGCGTGGAGAATGCCTTCGGGGAGGGGCTCACGGCGCAGGGCGAGCGCGTCACGCTCTCGCTCGCCCCGCACGCCAGCGCGCTGCTGCGCGTGAGGACCGGTCCGCCGCTCGCGGTCTTCTGCGACTTCGACGGCACCTTCTCGGTGCAGGACGTCGGCTCGACGCTCGCCCGTCGCTACACGGCGGAGCAGCGTCTCGCCGGATGGGAACGGCTCCAGCGCGGCGAGATCACGGCCTGGGAGTACACGCTCGGCATCCTCGACGGGTTGCCCGTGCCCGAGGAGGCGCTCGAGGAGTTCTTGCAGGGCGTCGCTCTCGATCCGGGTGCGCGCGCGCTGCTCGACTGGTGCGCCGAGACCGGCGTCCCGTTCCGGGTGCTCTCCGACGGCTACGATCTCAACATCGCCCGACTTCAGGAGATCCACGGCGTGAGGTTCGCATTCGATGCGAATCGGCTGCGTTACGAGGCCGGACGCTGGCGCATCGCGGCCGCGAGCCCCGATGCCGGCTGCGGCTGTGGCACGGGAAACTGCAAGCGGGGCCGCATCGAGGCGTACCGGCGGCAGCACCCGAGCGCCCTGGTCGTGCACATCGGCAATGGCCGAATCTCGGATCTCTGCGGCGCTCTCGCGGCCGACGTGGCGTTCGCCAAGGGGAGCCTCGCCGAGGTGCTGGCGCAGCGCGGCCAGCCCTTCGAGCGCTTCGAGACTCTGCACGACGTGGTGAGTGGGCTGGCGTCGCTCGCGGCGAGGCTCTCTGGCGAGCAGGGCGACGGCCGCCGATGAGCCCCGCCGCAGCGGACGCCGCGCCTCGCCGAAGCGTGATCGTGGTTGGGGCCGGCTTCGCAGGCCTGGCCGCTGCGACGCAGCTCCGCGCGCGCGGCTTCTCGGTGAACGTGCTCGAGCGCGAGGCGTCGCCGGGCGGGCGCGCACGGGGGATTGCGCTGGCCGGAGTCGAGATCGATCCGTGTGCGACGCTCTCGCTGACGTCCGACCGGGCGCTTCGAGCGCTGCTCGCGACCCTCGGCCAGCCCGACGAGCTCGAGGCCTGGCCTGCCGGAGCCTTCCAGCGCGTTGGTGCCAACGGGGCGCTCCATCCGCTTCTGGCCGCGCGCCCATCGGCACGCAGGCCACCGGCCGATGTTCGCTGGCGCGACGCGCTGCGCAGCGTGCGTCTCGACCGTCTCACGGCCCGCTACGCGAAGCAGATCGACCTCGCCGCACCGGAGCGTGCCTTCGTGCTCGACGACCGCAGCGCAGCCGAGTGGGCACGGCTCTATTTCGGCGAGAGCGTGCTCTCTGCGTGGATCGCGCCGTGGCTCGCGGCGTCGACCCTCGGCGACGAGACCGAGGCGAGCCGCCTGCTCTTCCTGCTGCAGCACGTCGCAACACGCAGCGCGCTTCCGGCGAGCCTGCGGTCGGGGCCCGGCGCACTGGCCGAGGCGCTTTCGCGCCGCGTGTCGACACGTCTTGGGGTCGATGTCGTCTCGGTCGAGCGTGCTGCGGATGGTGGCTTCGACGTTCTTGCCCGCGAGGCGGGCCGGGAGCTTCGTCTTGCGGCCGATGCCGTGGTGCTCGCCCTGCCCCCCGCGGCGACGCTCGCGGCGGGCGGGGCCGTCCTCACGACGGCCGAAAAGGATCATCTCTCGAACGTGCGCCTGCGGCCGGCGCTGAGTGCCGCCTTCGTAACGCGGGATGGTGCCGCCTCGCCGGCGCGGCGCATCGTCGATGCCCGGCCGGGGCGCGCCCTGCGGACGCTGCAGCGGGAGGGCGGCGCGGCGCATGCCCGCGCGAATGGCTGGCTCGTTGCCGTGGCGTCGGGCGACTTCGCCCGCGAGAACACAGAGGCGGCCGATGACGTGGTGCTGCGGCGTCTCGCGGCGGAGGTGGAGCGCCTCGCGCCCGGAGCCCTGCGCGAGGTCCAGGCCGCGCGCGTGCTGCGTTTCGCCGGAGCGCTTCCGTGCTTCGGCGTCGGCCACTACCGCGCCCTCTCCCGCCTGCGGCGGGTCGAGGCTGCCCAGCTCGCGGCCGGACGGCGCCTCGTGATGGCCGGCGACCACCTGGCCGGGCCCCGCCTCGAGGACGCCGCCGCCTCCGGACTGCGCGCTGCAGAGGCCCTCGCCAGCGCCTGCTGAGGGCGGATGTGTGCGCCGCCGGTGCGTGGCTCAGGCTGCACTGCCACCGGCGCAGGGCGTCACCTGCGCGCGAACCTCGGCGCGAGCGGCCGGCGCGTCTTCCAGCAGCAGGTGCGCCACCTCGAGCTCCGAAGCCTCCGGCGCAACGAGATCCAGCATCGGGCGCGCGTCGCTCGCGAGCTCCTCGCCGCTCGCCGCATGCGTGATCTGCACGCGCGGGCGTACGAGATCCTCGCTGGAAGCGATCACGAGAGCCCGCGCACCGCTCGAGAGTGCGACACGGCTGCCGGGCGGATACAGGCCCATGGCCGAGACGAGCGCCCGCAGCGCGCCGCCATCGTAGGCTCCCTGCTCGGAGAGCATGATCTCGTAGGCGCGCCGTGGTGTGAGTGCCGCCTTGTAGGGCCGCACCGCCGTCAGCGCCTCGAAGACGTCGCAGACCTGGATCAGCGATGTCACGCGGTGCGCCACGGCCCAGGACTCCGTCGCAGGGTAGCCCCTGCGGTCGTAGCGGAGGTGATGACCGAACGCCGCGCCGATCGCGAGCGGGCTGGCGCCGCGCTGCTCCAGCAAGATCTGCGCGCCGAGGCAGGCGTGCTGTGAGACGACGCGCCGCTCCTCCGGCTCGAGCGGTCCGGCCTTGTAGAGAATTGCCTCCGGAATCCGCGCCTTGCCCACGTCGTGCAGCAGGCCCGCCGCGCCGAGCTCGATCAGCAGTGCCGGCGGCGCGCCGAGCCGGTGACCGACCATCACCGAGAGCAGGGCGACGCGCACCGAATGGCCAACGGTGTAGGCGTCGTAATCGGGGTAGCGGACCAGGCGCAGGATGTCGGTGAAGCCGCCCTGCGCCGCCTGCAGCAGGCTCTCGACCACGCTTCGCGAATGATCGACGTCGAGATTCGTCCCGGCGGCCGCCCGGCCGTGCGCTACGTCGACGGTGTCGAAGAGGGATTGGTACACCGGCATCATCTCGTCGTCGCGAGCGTCACCGCTGCCGGCGCCGCTTCCTCCTTCGTCGCGGTCGTAGAGAAACTGGCCGAACCAGCCCACGTCCTCGTACGGTGGCGAGAGCTCGATGTGGCGCACGTTGCGGCTGCGAAGCAGCCCGCGTGATTCTTCGAGGCCGGCGGTGGCTCCCGTCACCAGCGCCGAGACGTTCAGAAGCTCGGCGATCTCGGCGCTCTCGACGCCAGCGCGGAAGAGGAGGCCGCCGCTGTGCAGTCGCTGCAGAAGATCCACGAGGCGCCGGCCGAGAATCGTCGAGCCGATGAGATACCGGCCCTCGTGGAGGAGCCTTCCCTGGGCGACGCCGAGGAAGAAGAGCTCCTTGCCGCTCTCGGCGAGGAGCGCCGCCAGATCATGGGCGACCTGCTCGGCGCAGGCACGAACCTCCGGATGACCCTCGAAATAGAGCCGGCGGTGCCGCAGCCCGCTGCACAGACGGGCGACGAGATCCTCGTAGCGCGCATTCTCAGACATTCGGGCTCTGCGGGCTGGCGTCCGCGGCACGGCGCGGGGTTGCCAGCGCGCGCGCGGCCGCCGCGCGGCAGGCCGCGGGCCAGCGGCGCCACGGCCAGGGCCGGAAGCCACGCCGAATCTCACGCAGGATCGAGAGCTCGGCGGGATCTCCGATGGCTGCGAGGGCCTCGATGGCGCGGTGCACCCATTCGGCGCGGACGCCGGCGCGCGGAAGGGCCCCGAGCGCGCTGGCCAATACCCGCTGCGCCTGCAGCACGAGGGCGGGAGACGCTTCCTGCACGGCACCTTCGCGCAGCAGCGCGAAGAGGAAGGCGCGACAGGCGGGCGTGACACTGGAGAAGGTCGAGAGGGCTTCGGCGCCCGGCCAGTGCGGAGGATGTCGGCGCAGACCCTGCAGCAGGCGCTCGCCGATCTGCTCACCGTCGCGTGCGAGCAGGTCGGCGAAGACCGTGAAGAGCTCCGGAGGCGGCGGGTCGAAGAGATCGGCCGCAAAGCGCCGCGAGCGCACGGCTTCGAGCCGCGTTAGCCGCGCGAGCTTCTGCGCCCGCCGGGCTTCGCCTGCGCGTGCGGCGCAGCGCAGCAGGTCGCGCCGGATGCTGGCGTCACCGGGCAGTCCGAGCAGGAGATCGTTCACGAGGTGCGGCCAGAGCGAATCGAGCGCGGGTTCGCCCGCGCTGGTGATCATCTCGCGCCAGAAAGAGCCGAGAAGCCCGGCGTCGGGCGCCGCGCGAAGAGCCGATGAGACCGCGGGAAGCGTGAGATCGAGCGCGCTGCATTCGGTGCGCCGGGCGAGGCTGCACAGGGCCTCGACGAGGAGCGCACGCTCCGCAGCAGCGAGAGGGTCGGCAAGACAGGCGCCGAGCCGCACGGTGGCGCCGTCGAGCACCGTTCGTGGCGGGCCTGCGAGCAGCACGTGCAGCAGGATCGAGAGCTCCTCGCGCCGGTCGCCGGGCTCGATGCATGCGAGAGGCGGCGCGTCGTCTCCGTAGCGCGCGATCTGATCTCGGAGCTCGGCGATCGAGAGCGAATAGTCAGTGGTGTCGGCATCGGCCGGCGGCTTCTCCCGCGCCGGCTCCTGGGAGGACTGCGCGAGGACCGAGAGCAGGATCTCGACGGAGACGCGATCGTCCGAGATGGCGAGGGCCTTCTCGGCGGCGTCGAAGAGGCCGCGCAGGCCGGCCGGATCGCTGCCTGCGGCGCAGCGCTCGTCGAGGGCCTGGCGCAGCGCATGGACGCCGAGATCGAGAACGTCCTCGAGGGAGCGCGCGAATGGCTGGCCGCTGGGGGGGGGCGCTCTGTCGCGCGGCGAGCGTCTCG
>CAYOIG010000657.1:0-15730 GCA_964403915.1 uncultured Myxococcaceae bacterium | reverse complement strand
GCGCGTCCCAGTCGGCGCGGGCGCCGAGCGCGGCCAGGATCTGCAGCATGCCGTCGACGTCGCGCAGGCGCGGCACGTTGCGCAGCACGGTCTCGCCCTCGCCCAGCAGCGCAGCGGCCAGGAGCGCGAGGGTCGCGTTCTTCGAGCCCGAGATCCGGACGTCCCCCGAAAGCCGGGCGCCGCCCGAAACCACGATCCGATCCATCTACGCGTCCCCCTCCGTTCCCGCGAGACGACCCGACACCACGCGCGGCCGGCGAGCGAGGTCGTCGTGGACGCGGACGTCCCCGAACCCGGCCTCGCGCATCCATCCTGCCACGGCTGGCGCCTGCGCGGGAGCGAGCTCGAGCAGCAGCGAGCCGCCCGGGGCGAGATGCTTGGCCGCCCCCGCCACCAGGGCTCCCAGCAGCTCGGTGCCCTCCGGCCCGGCAAACAGGGCTGCCTGCGGCTCGAAGGCGAGCTCCGGGGCGAGGCCGGGGGCCTCGCCCGCGGCCAGGTAGGGAGGGTTCGAGACCACGAGCGCGAAGCGCTCGCCTGCAACGGGTGCGAAGAGGGAGCCCTCCCGCAGCTCGAGGCGATCGGCCAGACCCAGCGCCTCGGCGTTGGCGGCCGCCACCGCGAGCGCCGCCGCGGATACGTCCGTCGCTACCGCTCGCAGGCCAGGCCGTTCGGAGAGCAGCGCCAGCACGACTGCACCGGAGCCGGTGCCGACATCGAGCAGGCGCGCCGCCGCCCCGTCTCCGGCCGCCGGGCCGGGCAGGCGGTCGAGCGCGGCCTGTACCAGGGTCTCGGTGTCGGGCCGAGGCGTCAGCACGTCGGGCGTCACACGCAGCGGAAGCGACCAGAACTCCTTGCGCCCGGTCAGATGCGCCACGGGCACGCGCTCGCCACCGCGCCGGCGAACCAGCTCGCGGAAGCGAGCGCGCTCCTGCGGCTCGACGGGCTTGTCGAACTCGAGATAGAGACGCAGCCGCTCGGTGTCGAGGGCGTGCGCCAGCAGGCACTCGGCGTCGAGGCGCGCGGTTTCGATGCCCTGCCGGCCGAAGTGCGCCGTGGTCCAGCGCAGCAGATCGAGCACCGTCCAGGTTTCGGCCTCGCTCACGAGGCGAGCGCCTCGTGCTCGGCCTGCTTCTGGAACTCTGCCTGCACGGCGTCGAGCAGCGCCCCGAGGTCGCCTTCGAGAATCTCCGCCAGGCGGTGAACCGTCACGCCGACGCGGTGATCCGTGATGCGCGACTGCGGGTAGTTATAGGTGCGGATCTTCTCGCTGCGGTCGCCCGTTCCGACCTGGCTCTTCTTCTCGCTGGCGCGGGCCGCTGCCTGGCGTTCCTGCTCGGCCTCGAGCAGGCGTGCGCGCAGGATCTTGAGCGCCCGCGCCTTGTTCTTGTGCTGGCTCTTCTCGTCCTGACACTGCACGACCTCGCCCGTCGGGATGTGCGTCACCCGCACGGCGGAGTCGGTGGTGTTCACCGACTGACCTCCAGGGCCGGACGAGCGGAAGACGTCGATCCGGAGGTCCTTCGGATCGATCTGGATCTCGACCTCTTCGGCCTCGGGCAGCACGGCCACGGTGGCCGTCGAGGTGTGGATGCGGCCAGCCGACTCCGTGGCGGGCACGCGCTGCACCCGGTGCACGCCGCGCTCGTGCTTCATTCGGCTCCAGACGCGGTCGCCGCCGATGCTCGCGATCACCTCCTTGAGACCGCCCGAGGCGCCCTCGGAGAGCGACAGAGGCTCCACCTTCCAGCCGACCGTCTCCGCGTAGCGGGAATACATGCGGAACAGGTCCGCGGCGAACAAGGCAGCCTCGTCGCCACCGGTGCCGGCGCGAATCTCGAGGATCACGCCCTTGTCGTCGTTGGGATCCTTCGGGATCAGGAGCTCCTTGATCTGGGCCTCCAGGCGCTCCCGCTCGGCACCGAGGCGCCCGATCTCGGAGCCGGCCAGCTCGCGAAGCTCGGAATCCGTCTCCTGGAGCAGCAGGCGCGCGTCCTCCAGCTCGGCGATGACGAGGCGCCAGCGGCGCGCGGCCTCGAGCAGGGGGCGCAGGCCGCCGAGCTGCTTGCCCACCTTCGCGTACTCGCCGGGCTGCGCGGCGAGACCCGGTTCGGAGAGCCGCGCCTCGAGCGACCGGGCTCGGGCTTCGATCTCGGTGAGGCGGTCGCTCAAGTCGGACATGACCGCCCGGAAGATAGGCGGAAACGCCTACGAATTCATCGACGCCAGGAACTCTTCGTTCGAATCCGTGGCCTTGATCTTCTCCAGCAGGAACTCCATCGAGTCGACCGGAGAGAGCGGCGAGAGCACCTTGCGCAGGATGTACATGCGATTGAGCGTCGCCTCGGGCAGCAGCAGCTCCTCGCGGCGCGTCGCCGAACGGGTGATGTCCATCGCCGGATAGGTCCGGCGTTCGGAGAGCTTGCGGTCGAGAACGATCTCGCTGTTTCCCGTGCCCTTGAACTCCTCGAAGATCACCTCGTCCATGCGCGAGCCGGTGTCGATGAGGGCCGTTCCGACGATCGTGAGGCTGCCGCCCTCTTCGACGTTGCGGGCCGCACCGAAGAACCGCTTCGGCTTGTGCAGCGCGTTCGAGTCCACGCCGCCGGAGAGGATCTTGCCCGAGTGGGGCACGACGGTGTTGTGGGCGCGGGCCAGCCGCGTGATGGAGTCGAGAAGGATCACCACGTCGCGCTTGTGCTCGACGAGGCGCTTGGCCTTCTCGATCACCATGTCGGCCACCTGCACGTGTCGCGTTGCGGGCTCGTCGAAGGTCGAAGAGATGACCTCGGCCTTCACGTTGCGCTGCATGTCCGTGACTTCTTCGGGCCGCTCGTCGATCAGCAGGACGATCAGGTACGCCTGCGGATGATTCTCCGCGATGGCGTTCGCGATGTCCTTCAGCATCAGCGTCTTGCCGGCTTTGGGCGGGGACGTGATGAGGGCGCGCTGGCCCTTCCCGATGGGCGCGATCAGGTCGATGATCCGCGTCGTGAACCCGCCGGAGGCCGCCGCGAGGTTGAACTTCTCGTGGGGATAGAGGGGGGTCAGGTTGTCGAAGAGGATCTTGTGGCGAGTGGCCTCGGGCTCCTCGAAGTTGATCGAATCGACCTTGAGCAGCGCGAAGTAGCGCTCGCCTTCCTTCGGCGGGCGGATCTGTCCGCAGACCGTGTCACCCGTGCGAAGCCCGAAGCGGCGGATCTGCGAGGGCGACACGTAGACGTCGTCGGGACCGGCCAAGTAGTTCTGGTCGGGTGCTCGCAGGAAGCCGAAGCCGTCGGGAAGCGTTTCGAGCACGCCCTCGGCGTAGATCTTGCCCTGGTTCTCGGTCTGGGCCTTGAGGATCGCGAAGATCAGGTCCTGCTTCCGCAGACCCGCAGCGTTCTCGACGCTCAGCTCTTCGGCCAGCGTCGCGAGCTCGGGCATCGACTTGCGCTTCAGGTCCGTGACGTTCATGCGCTCGCCGGGCGCCTCGTCGACACCCTCTTCGAGGAGGGCGTCCTCGGGAAAGTCGTCGAGAGTCTGGAAGTCGCGCATGCCGGGCAGGCCGCGATGATCGCGCATCATGTTTCCGTTCCCGCCGTGGGGACGGCGGCCCTTGCCGCGCCGGGGGCCCCGGGGCCCTCCGGGGCCGAGATTGCCTTCGCCGCCTCGCTGCATCGTGATCTCTCCTGCCTTCCTGGCGTCGGAGCGTGTGGTGGAGTTCGTGGTGGAGGGTCTGGCTGGAGGGTCCGTAAGGGAGAGGGCTCTGCCGAACGACCGCGAGGATCTGCGCCGCATGAGGAGCATGGGCTCGTGGTTGGTTCGGAACGTCCGCCCGGAATATTGATGGCTTTCTCACGTTTGGATCGCTGCGATCCCGCTCCCGGCGCTGGATGGGAGGAGCGCCCGAGAGGACCGACCCGCTTTCCCCCGGTGAGCTCTCTGGGGAACCCCGTCGGGAGAACTGAAACCACGCTACGGCGGGCCTACGGCGTTGTCAAGTTTCAAGACGCGCTCTTCTGGCGGGCTGCGACGAAGTGCAGCAGTCGGCCGGCGCTCGGGCCATCGCGGCGAAAGCTATGGAACTGCAGCGCATCGCAGCGCGTGCAGGCGCCTTCGATCTGCCCCACGGCGGCAGGTACGAGCCCCTCGCGAAGACACTCGGCGCGGACGAGAGAGCCGAGATCGAGCTTCGCGTGGCCGGGCCTCGTGGGACGCAGCGCCGCGTCGGCGGCGACCCCGAAGCGCGTTCGGAGGGGGGCCATTACCGGCTCGTCCACCTCGTAGCAGCATTGCCCGATGCACGGCCCGATCACCGCACGAAGACGAGCCGGCATGGCGCCGTCGTGCACGAGAGCCCGAAGACCCGCCGTCACGACGCCCGCCGCGAGGCCTCGCCAGCCGGCGTGGATCGCAGCCACGCGTGTTCCATCGACCTCGGCGATCAGCAGCGGCACACAGTCTGCCGTCACGACCGCGATGGGCAGGCCCGCTACGCACGAGACGATCGCATCGGCCTCCTCGACGCCTTCGCCGCCATCGGAGGTTGCCGTCATCACGCGCACGCCATGCACCTGCCGCGGCCGAACGCAGCCTGCCGGAACGAGCGAGCCGCGAACTCCGAAGCCGTGCGAAACGCCGCAAGCTTCGAGCAGCGGGTGGCGCAGGGCCTGCGGTTCGCTCATTCGCGGCGCTCACGGCGCTCGAGTTCCGCGAGCGCCGCGACGAGATCTTCCGGCAGCGCTGCTTCGAAGCGCAGGGGCTCCGCGCTGCCGGGATGCGTGAAGCCGAGCACGGCGGCGTGCAGTGCGGGCCGATCGAGCGCGAGTCCCGGCTCGCGCGCCCGGCCGTAGACCGGATCGCCAACGATCGGAAGCCCGGCCGAGGCCAGGTGCACGCGGATCTGGTGCGTCCGCCCGGTCTCGGGCCGGATCTCGAGCAGGGCGCAGCCGCTCCTCGGGAAGCGGCGAAGCACGTGCCAACCGGTCGCTGCGGCGCGCCCGCGCCGCGTCGCGAGAGACATGCGCTTGCGATCTTTCGGATGGCGACCGATGGCGCCCTCGATGCGGCCTTCGCCGGCGGCGGGTACACCGCGCACGAGGGCATGGTAGACGCGCAGGATGGTGTGCGCCTTGAACTGCACGGCCAGCTTCGCGAGCGCAGCCTCGTGCTTCGCCACCACCATCACGCCCGAGGTGCCCTTGTCGAGCCGGTGCACGATGCCGGGGCGAAGCTCGCCGCCGATTCCAGCGAGATCCTTGCAGTGGTGCAGCAGCGCATTCACCAGCGTGCCGCGGGCATGGCCGGGCGCCGGATGCACGACGAGGCCCGCAGGCTTGTCGATCACGACGAGATCGGCATCTTCGTGAAGCACGGCGAGCGGGATCTCCTCGGCCTCGGCTCCGGCCGCGACCGGTGCGGGCGGCGTCGCCTCGAACACGTCGCCCGCCCGGACGCGCTGGGCGGGGCGGCAGGCGGCGGCATTGAGGCGCACGTGCCCCTCGTCGATCCAGCGCCGCGCCTGTGCTCGCGGCACTCCGGCCACGCCCGCCAGCGCGACGTCGGCGCGCTGCCCGGTTTCGGTCTCCCCGACCCGGTACGCGGGCAAATCAGACTTGCGGCTGGCGCCCGAGCAGGCGACCGCGCTTGCGCGGCTGTGCGGTCTCGAAACGCGTCATGTAGCCGGCCGAAACCGAGTTGGGATCGAGCCCGACGCAGCGTGCGTAGGCCTTCACGAAGCCGCGAACGTAGACCGGCGCCGGAAGCTGATCCAGCGCGTCGTCCTCGATCGAGCGCAGATACATGGGATTGATCTTGGTGATCGACGCGAGCTGATCGATCTCGAGGCCGCGCTTGATGCGCGCGCGGCGCAGGCGTGCGCCATCGCACTCGCCGCCCAGATCCTCCGGATCGACCTCTTCGAGGGGGGCGAGATCGGCCACTGGCAGCGCGCGAACGGTGTGCTGCAGACGCGACGGAAGCGGGCTCTCCTGCGCCGAAAGACGCCGGGCCACGGAGTCGAGCAGCGGATCGATCGCCAGCCGCTCCATTTCGACCTCGGCTCCGTCGCCGTCCAGACCGCGGTCGTAGTCGCGGCGCGACTGCGCGTCCGAGAGCGCGCGCCAGGCGAGCTCGATTCGGTGACGCAGCGCCTCGGTGTCGCGCTCGCCGAAGAGCGAGTAGGTGGCGAGCGAGCCCTCGGCATACGCCGACCGGGCGACGTGATACGCGCGCTCGATTTCGTCCGGGCTCGCGTCGCGCGCGACCTCGAGCACCTCGTAGTGATCGAGCTCGGAGAGGGGCTTCATGAGACCTCGGAAGCCGGGCCCGCAGCGAGCTTGCTGGCGATCCGGCCGAGATAGACGGCGGCGTCGCAGCCGGGCTGCGCCGTCACCAGCGGCTGCCGCGCCACCACGGCGCGTCGCGCAGTCACGTCGCGATTCACGTAGCCGAGATAGTCGGCGCTCATCCCGAAATACTTCATGCACACGCTCTTGACCGCGAAGCCGAGCTTGATTTCCTCGGCCGAGCCCACCTCGTTCACCACGAGGCGCGGGCGAAGCTGGCGCAGCGCGTGCAGGAAGCGCTGCGCCTCACGGGGATCGCGGGCCTCCACCTCGCGCACGAGATCGAGCGGGGTGCGAATGCCCTGCTCGTTGCGCTGATCCATGGCCTGCGCGATGAGCTTGCGCACGAGGCCGGAGGTGAGCGTCAGGTGCATGCGCCGGTAGAAGGCGGCCCGCAGGAAGCCGTAGGCGTTCTCGACGGAGGTGGGCTCGGGCGTCAGCACCAGGATGCCGTCGTCCGCCGCGAGGAAGTAGTCGAGGGTTGCGTGCTGCATGCCGGCTCCGAGATCGACGATCACGAAGTCGACGGGCAGCGCGCGCAGGCGCTGGATCAGTCGCGCGCGGCGAAAGTGGGCGGGCTGGGCAGCGCCGAGATGTGCCTGCGTCGCGGCGATGAGGCCGAGATTCGCGAACGGCGTCTCGACCACGAGCTTCGAGACGTCCTCCTCGCGCTGCGCGACGTAGTCGGCGAGGCTCGCGCGCGGGGCGGCGACGCCGAGTGCGGTGTGGAGGTTGGCGCCCTCGAGATCGCCGTCTACGGCGATCACGGTATGCCCTTCCCGGGCCAGCGCGGTCGCGACGTTGCTCGCGACGAAGGTCTTGCCCACGCCGCCCTTGCCGCCGCCCACGGCCACGAGCCGCGGCCGACGTCCGGCCGCGCTGCCGTTCACCCTGCTCGTGGCTTCGAAACCCGTGTCGTTCCCCCCCGGACGCTCCTACTCGACCAGCTCCGTGTTCCAGTAGGAGGCGTCCACGACGTTCAGGAACGGACGCCACTCGTTGTAGCGGACGTTCGAGAGCATGAGATTCATGAGCGGCGTCCAGCGCGGCCGCGCCGGGACGCGCCGCAGGGCGAGCCCTACCTTTTCCGGCGTACGGCTGCCCTTGCGCCGGTTGCAGTCGAGGCAGCTGCAGACGACGTTCTCCCAGGTGCTGCGGCCGCCCATGCAGCGCGGCACCACGTGGTCGAGATTCAGCTCCGAGCGCGGATGCCGCACGCCGCAGTACTGGCAGGTGAAGTTGTCGCGTGCGTAGATGTTGATGCGGCTGAAGCGGACGTGGCGCTTCGGCACCCGGTCGAAGGCAGTGAGCACGATGACGCGGGGCACCGGGATGGGGCCGCGCGCCGTGCCGACCGTCTCCCCATCACGCGCTGCCGCGAGCTGCGCCCAGCTCTCGAAGTCGAAGGTCTGGTAGCGCTCGTCGACCGCGCGAGCGATGCCCTGGTAGATGAGGGCGAACGCCCGCCGCACCGATGTCACCTGGATCGGCAGGTAGGAACGGTTGAGGACGAGAACGCTCGAATTCAGCATGGCTTTCGGGCCCGAAGGCTACCGGAGGGGAAGGGGCCCATCAACGCGAAGCGAACAGCCGCCTCGATGGCCTCCTCGTCGCCGGGGAGAAGCGTTCGCACGTCGATCAGCACGGCCTCGTCGCGGACGCGCGCGAGGACCGGCACCTCGGCCGCGCGCAGCGAGGTGGCGAGGGCATCGGCACCAAGGCCTCCCGTGTCATCGCACAGGCGCAGGGCCCGGGTTTCGAGCGCGAGGCCCGGCAGCGATCCCCCACCAACCGGTGCGATCTCGGCCACCACCTCGATCCTCAGTCGACCCTGCCCACAGCCCTCGAGCCGCCTGGCCAGCGAGCGGGCGCGCGCTTCCAGCTCTGCTGCCGGCAGCGACAGCATGCGCAGCACGGGAATCTCCTGCTCCCGGCCTTCGAGGAGGGCCGCGAGGGTCCAGTCGAGGGCTGCCAGCGTCTGCTTGTCGAGACGCAGCGCGCGGTCGAGAGGGTTGCTCCGCATGTCCGCCACGAGGGCCCTGCGGCCGACGACGATGCCGGCCTGGGGCCCGCCCAGCAGCTTGTCGCCCGAGAACAACACCAGATCAGCTCCGAGCCGGATACGCGAGGGTGCATGGGTCTCGGGTGCGAGGGCCAGCGCATCGGCTTCGATCAGCGTTCCGCTGCCGAGATCCTCGATCACGGGTACACGCGCCGAGGCACCGATCCGGCAGAGCGTCTCGAGGCTGACCTCCGAGATGAAGCCTCGCAGCTCGAAGTTGCTGCGGTGCACCTTGAGCAGCGCCCCGGTCTCGGGGCCGAGCGCGCGCTCGTAGTCGGCGGGATGCGTCCGGTTGGTGGTCCCGACCTCGTGCAGCCGCACGCCTGCCCGCTGCACGATCTCCGGGATGCGGAAGGAGCCGCCGATTTCGACCAGCTCTCCCCGGGAGACGATCACCTCTTTGCCGCGCGCCACCGTGTCGAGCGCCAGCAGCAGCGCCGCAGCGCAGTTGTTGACGGCATGGGCGGCCTCGGCCCCGGAGAGCAGGACGAGCTTCTCCGCCACCGCAGCCAGCCGGTCCCCGCGCTGCCCCCCACCGAGATCGAGCTCGAGATCGGAGTAGGCACTGGCGGCTGCGGCAGCCGCAGCCGCCGCCCCGGACGCAAGCGGGGCGCGGCCCAGATTCGTGTGCAGCACGACTCCGGTGGCGTTCACGACCCGCCGCGGGTGGCCACCGACGAGGCGTCTGGCCTCATCAATGGCGGCCTCCGCGAGGCCGGGGAGAGAAACCGTCCGCACGGCCAGCGTCTCGAGGGCCGCCCGGGCGCGCCGCAGGGCCGCCCGGGCCCCGGCCGTGGCCGCCCAGACCGGAATCCCGGCGGCTGATTCCAGCACGGTCTGGATCAGCCGATCCGCCGGGGGCAGCTCGCGACGGGGATCGTGCTTGACCTTACCGCTCGGATCCATGATGTTCCGTGAGAACGTTTCAGCGGGCCAGGTGGGTCTCTCCGGAGAGAGACCCTCGGAGGCTCGGCTCGGGCCGGACGGGCGGCGGGGTGCTGCACCGGGCCTGAGCGCATCGCCTCCAGCGCCTGGCACCGTAGGTCCCGCCCTCGTGCGAGTCAACGATTTTGGTTTTGATTCCGGGATTTTAGAGAGAGCCAACCGTCCGTCGGGAGGGCGCTGAGCGCTCCCGTTCGGCTCATTTTCACCCCGCCGCCGACCCGGTCGACCGGGCCGTTTGCACTCCCCGATCTCCCGCATAGCGCCAGCAGGGCTGGTCGGGTGACATGCAAAACGAAATTCTGATCAATGCCGAGGCCGGCGAGACCCGCGTCGCCATCCTCGAACGAGGTCTCTTCAGCGAGCTCCACATCGAGCGCCGCGGCGGCCTCTCGATGGTGGGCAGCGTGCTCAAGGGACGCGTCACGCGGGTGCTTCCGGGCATGCAGGCAGCCTTCGTCGACATCGGGCTCGAGAAGGCGGCCTTTCTCTACGCCGGCGACTACCTGGAACAGGTCGATCCGGCGGACGTCGACATGGACGACGACGAGGAGCCCAGGCCCCGCCGCGGCGGACGGGGCCGCAACCGCCAGCCGCCCCAGATCGACCGCCTGCTGCGCGAGGGGCAGGAGATCGTGGTGCAGGTCGCCAAGGAGCCCATCGGCACCAAGGGCGCGCGCATCACGTCCCACGTCTCGATCGCGGGGCGGCATCTGGTGCTCACGCCCTGGGGCAACCGCGTCGGCGTTTCGCGCCGCATCGACTCCGACCGCGAGCGGCGGCGGCTGCGCGACACCGTCGAGCGGGTACGTCCGCGCGATCTCGGCTTCATCATCCGCACGGCCGGCGAAGGCGCGCGCGAGGCCGATCTCGAGGCCGACGTGCGCTACCTGGCGTCGGTCTGGGAGGAGATCCAGCAGCAGCAGGAGGCGGCGCGCGCGCCGGCCGTGCTGCACTCGGAGCTCTCGCTCCCGCTGCGCGTGATCCGCGACTTCACCACCAGCGAGACCAAGCGCATCGTGATCGACTCCCCCGAGGTCCACGCGCGAATGCAGGACTTCGTCTCGCGCTTCATGGCCGATCCGAAGCCGCGCATCGATCTATATCAGGGGCCGGCGCCCATCTTCGACCACTTCTCCATCGAGTCGCAGATCGATGCGAACCTCGGCCGCAAGGTCTGGCTCAAGTCGGGCGGCCACCTCATCGTGGATCAGAGCGAGGCGCTCACGGCCATCGACGTCAACACCGGACGCTACGTCGGCAAGCGAGATCTCGAGGAGACCGTTCTCAAGACGAACCTCGAGGCGGTGAAGGAGGTCGTCTACCAGCTCCGCTTCCGCAACATCGGCGGCCTCATCATCATCGACCTGATCGACATGGAGTCGGCGGAGAACCGCGAGAAGGTCTACCGCGCGCTGCAGGACGCCCTGCGCCAGGACAAGGCGAAGACCAACATCCTCAAGATCAGCGAGCTCGGCCTCGTGGAGATGACGCGCAAGCGCACGCGCGAGAATCTCGTGCAGATGCTGTGCGAGCCTTGCGCCTACTGCGAGGGTCGCGGCTACGTGCTCTCGCGCGAGAGCGTGGCCTTCAAGGTGCTGCGCGAGATCCGCAAGGATCTGCCGCGATTCCGGGGCCGCAAGATCGCCCTTGCAGTCCATGCCCGCGTGGCCGAGCAGCTCCTGCGAGAGCGCGCCGCGCTGCAGGCCCTCGAGCGCGACCTCGGCCGTGAGATCGAGGTGCGGGCCAAGCCGGGCCTGCACCAGGAGCAGTTCGAAGTGTCGGCCCTCGAGGAGGGGCCGCCGGTGCCGCTCACCCTGCGCTGGCTCGGCATGGGCCCGCCGGAGCCCCCCCTGCCGCTACAGGTGGCCGAGGCGGTGGTCGAGGCCGCCGATGGGGATGGCGTGGAGCGGCTCGAGGCCGAGAGCGCGGTGCCGGAGATCTCGCCGCCGGGCAGGTCGGCCGCCCTGGAGGGGGCCGAGGAGCTCTCGGCCCTCGATCTCCTGGATGATCCGGACGAAGAGCCGGCGCTCGGTTGACGCCGGCCCATATTCCCCGATACTTCGGCGCCCCATCCCTTTCCCGCAGAGCAGGAGCCTCGATGTACGCCGTGATCCGTACCGGAGGAAAGCAGGTCCGCGTGAGCCCCGGCGAGGCAGTCCGCGTGGAGAAGCTTCCCGGCGCCGTCGGTGAGGCCGTGACCCTCGGCGACGTGCTCCTGGTCGGGGGAGAGGGAGAGCCGCGGGTCGGCACGCCGCTGGTGGTGGGCGCGAGCGTCGTGGGCACCATCACGGCCCAGGATCGCGGCCCCAAGATCACCATCTTCAAGATGAAGCGGCGAAAGGGCTACCGCCGAAAGATGGGGCATCGACAGAGCTTCACGGAGATCCGCGTCGAGCGGATCGAGGGTTAGGCATGGCACACAAGAAGGGTCAGGGCAGCTCCCGCAACGGACGCGACAGCAACGGCCAGCGCCGCGGCGTCAAGGTCTTCGCGGGACAGACGGTGAGCGCGGGCTCGATCCTCGTGCGCCAGGTCGGAACCCGCGTGCATCCGGGCCGCAACGTCGGCCTCGGACGCGACTACACGCTCTTCGCTCGCATCGATGGCGTCGTCTCCTATGGCCGGTCCCGTGGCAAGGTGGTGGCCGGCGTGGAGCCCCTTCCGCAGCCGTAGCGGGGGCGTGGCGCCCGGTTGCGTGAGGCGCCCATGAAGGCCAACGAGACCTTCATCGACGAGGCCAAGGTTTCGGTCGTCGCCGGCGATGGCGGCAGCGGCTGCGTGAGCTTCCGCCGCGAGAAGTACGTACCGCGGGGCGGGCCCGACGGGGGCGATGGCGGTCGCGGGGGCGACGTCGTGCTGCTGGCGGATCGCAACCTCGCGACGCTGCTCGATCTGCGGCTGCGCCCGGAGATCCGCGCCGACCGCGGCGCGCACGGCCAGGGCGGCCGCAAGGACGGCAGCCACGGCGCAGACGCCGTGATCCGCGTGCCCGTGGGCACGGTGATCTTCGACGCCGATGCCTCGGAGGGCGGGGAGCCCCTCGTGGACATGAAGGCCGACGGGCAGCGCTTCGTGGCGGCGCGCGGCGGTCGCGGCGGCCTGGGCAATGCGAACTTCGCCACGCCCACGCGTCAGGCGCCCGACTTTGCCACGCCGCCGCGCCCCGGCGAGAAGCGGCGGCTCCGGCTCTCGCTCAAGCTCCTCGCCGACGTCGGCTTCGTGGGGCTGCCGAATGCGGGCAAGTCGACGCTGCTGCGCCGCATCTCCGCTGCGCGGCCGCGCGTGGCGGCGTATCCCTTCACGACCCTCGTCCCCTCCCTCGGCGTGGTCGAGATCGGGGAGCGCCGCTTCGTGGTCGCCGACCTGCCGGGCCTGATCGAAGGAGCGAGCGAGGGAGCGGGGCTCGGCGACCGCTTCCTGCGTCATGCCGAGCGTACGCGCGTGCTCGTACACTGCGTCGACGTGGGTGCCATCGTGCTGGAGGGACGCGATGCCGAGGCCGACTACGAGACGATCCAGCGCGAGCTCTCGGCCTACGATCCGAAGCTGCTGGCGCGCACGGAGATCATCGCGCTCACGAAGATCGATCTCGTGGCCGACCGCGCGAGCCTCGATGATCTCGAGACGCGCCTTCGGGCGCGGGGCCGTGCGGTGCTGCGCGTCTCGAGCGCCACGGGCGAGGGCATCCGGGAGCTGGTCGCGGCCATGGCCGGCGCGCTGGCGGCCGCAGAGGCGGCAGAAGCGGCGGGGGCGATGACGCCATGAAGAGCGGTTCAACGCGCCATGCCGCGCGGCGTGCAAGGCGTATCGTCGTGAAGGTCGGCAGCAGCATCCTGACCGATGCGGGCGTGCTGCGGCAACGCGTCTTCAGCGAGCTCGCGCGTCAGGTCTCGGCGCTGCAGGACGAAGGCCGCGAGGTGGTGATCGTGAGCTCGGGCGCCATCGCCATCGGCAGCCGCGCCCTCGGCTGGACGCACCCCGGCCGCTCGATCCCGGAGAAGCAGGCGGCAGCGGCCGTCGGCCAGATCGGGCTCGTCGAGCGCTACCGCAGACTCTTCGCGAGGCACGGCAAGGCCGTGGCGCAGATCCTGCTGACGCGCACCGGCCTCGAAGATCGCGAGCGCTTTCTCAACGCGCGACGAACGCTGCTCACGCTGCTCCGCCTCGGCGTCGTGCCGATCGTGAACGAGAACGATACGGTGGCCACAGAGGAGATCCGCTTCGGAGACAACGACAATCTCTCGGCCAACATCGTGAACCTCGTCGCGGCAGATCTGCTGATCCTGCTCACCGACGTCGAGGGTCTGTTTCACGAACCACCCAGCGCCGGCGCGCCGAAGCCGCCGCTCTACGACGTTGTGGAGGCCTTCGATCCCGCGATCGACCACGCGGCCCAGGGCTCGGGCCACGCCTTCGGGCGGGGCGGCATGACCACCAAGCTCGAGGCCGCACGCGCTGCGGCCCACTCGGGCGCCGCCACCATCGTGTGCAGCGGCCGCTCGCGCAATGCCTTGCTGCGCGCCTGCGCGGGCGAGCGCATCGGCACGCTCTTTCTCGCCGGTGCCCGGATCAACAGCCGCAAGCACTGGCTGGCCTTCACCACGAAGCCGCGCGGCGAGATCACCGTCGACGACGGCGCGGCGCGCGCGCTGCTGGAGCGGGGCCGGAGCCTGCTCCCGGCCGGCATCGTCTCGGTTCGCGGCAGCTTCGGCCGGGGCGATCCGGTCTCCTGCGTCGACGCACGCGGTCGCGAGCTCGCACGGGGGCTCGCGAGCTACTCGGCGGCGGACGTGGACCGCATCAAGGGCCTCCCGACGCGGGAGATCGCATCTCTGCTAGGGTTCTCGAACGGCGACGAGGTGATCCACCGGGACGATCTGGCCCTGGTCTCGGCCCCCGGCGCCAGCGACCGGAAGGAGCAGCCATGAGCTCTCCCGCCGACCTCGAGGCCCAGATGCTCGCGCTCGCGCAGCGCGCACGCGAGGCCTCACGCCGCGTGGCCGAGCTCTCGGCGCGGGAGAAGAACGCCTGGCTGCTGCGTGCGGCCGAGCGGCTCGAAGCGGCGCGCGAGCGCATCCTCGCCGCAAACGCCGAGGACGTGCGCTCGGCGGAGGCGGCGGGCGTCGAGAAGCCGCTGCTCGGCCGCCTCGCGCTCTCGGAGGGGAAGTGGCGTGACATGCTCGCGGGCCTGCGCGACGTGGCCCTGCTCCCCGATCCAGTCGGAGAGATCGTTCAGTCGCGCGTTCGCCCCAACGGTCTGCGCGTCGGACGCATGCGCATCCCGCTCGGTGTCATCCTCATCATCTACGAGGCGCGGCCGAACGTCACCGTGGACGCCGCCGCGCTGTGCGTGAAGGCCGGCAACGCCGTGATCCTGCGCGGGGGCTCGGAGTCGATCCGCGCCAACCGCGCCCTCGGCGAGGAGCTGCGCGCCGCCGCGCATGAGACGGGTGTTCCCGAAGACGCCGTGGTGGTGGTGCCCACGACCGACCGCGCCGCACTCGATCCGCTGCTGCGGGCCGATCGCCTGATCGATCTCGTGATCCCACGCGGCGGGCCGGGCCTGATCCGCAAGGTGGCCGAAACCTCGCGCATCCCGGTCATCAAGCACGACGCGGGTGTGTGTCACGTCTTCCTCGACGCGAGCGCCGAGCCGAAGATGGCAACGAGCATCGTGCTCGACTCGAAGATCCGGCAGATGGCCGTCTGCAACGGCCTCGAAACGCTGCTCGTGCACCGGGACGCTGCGCGCACCGTGATGCCGGTCGTGCTGAAGGCCCTGCACGAGCAGGGCGTAGAGATCCGCGGCTGCCCGCGCACGCGCGAGATCTTCGCTGAGGCGCGCGAAGCGAGCGAAGCCGACTGGGCGGCCGAATATCTGGCGCCGATCCTCGCCGTGCGGGTGGTTGGCGGGCTCGACGAGGCCATCGCCCACATCCAGCGCTTCGGCTCCGATCACACGGAGGTGATCGTGACGGGCGACTACGCGAACGCGCAGGCCTGGCTGCGGCGCGTGAGCTCCTCCACCGTCGGGGTCAACTGCTCGACGGCCTTCGCCGACGGCCAGCGCCTCGGCCTCGGTGCGGAGATCGGCATCTCGACCTCGAAGCTCCATGCCTACGGCCCGATGGGGCTCGAGGGCCTGACGACGCTCAAGTTCGTGCTCGAGGGCGAGGGCCAGCTCCGCGAATGACGCGCCGCGAGCCGCCGGCGCGCACGGGCCTGCTCGGCGGCACGTTCAATCCGATCCACGTGGCGCACCTGCGCGCGGCCGAGGATGTCGCCGAAGCGCTGGGCCTCGCACGCGTGATCTTCGTGCCGAGCGCGACGCCGCCGCACAAGAAGCCCGCTCCCGGCGAGGTGATGGCGCCAGCGGAGCTGCGCCTCGCGTGGGTCG
>CAYOIG010000656.1:0-6014 GCA_964403915.1 uncultured Myxococcaceae bacterium | reverse complement strand
GGTGCGGCGTGCCGCTGGCGGCAGCACGCGAGCGAGCAGCGCCAGGCCGCCGAGCGCGGCGAGCGCGGACGCCACGAGGACGCCCAGCTTCGAGGCTGCGACGAGCTGCGGCTCCTCGAACGCCAGCACCGTGATGAACAGAGACATCGTGAAGCCGATGCCCGCGAGTACGCCCGCTCCGAGGATCGCGCCCCATCCAACACCCTGGGGCAGGACGGCCACGCGCAGGCGCACCGCGAGCCACGAAAGCAGCGTGATGCCGAGAGGCTTTCCGAGCAGGAGACCGAGCGCCACGCCGAGCAGCACCCGCGAGGCGAGCGGATCCGCGAAGGCCTGCGTGTCGATCCTCACGCCGGCATTGGCGAGGGCGAAGATCGGCATCACGAGAAACGCTACCGGGCGGTGCAGTGCGGCCGTGAGGGATCTCAGCGACGAGACCGGCATGAGCAGGCCGAGCAGCACTCCCGCAATCGTCGCGTGCACACCGCTCGCCAGCATCGCCGCCCACACCGCGATGCTCAGCGCTCCGTAGAGCAGATTGGGGCGCACGCCGCCCCGGCCCAGGGCGTAGACGATCCCGAGGCCCGCTGCGGCGACGCCGAGCGCTGGCAGCGAGAGCCCGTGGGTGTAGAACGCAGCGATGACGGTGACGGCCCCGAGATCGTCCACGATGGCGAGGGCCAGCAGAAAGACCTTCAGCCCCGGCGGCACGCGCTCTCCGAGAACGGCCAGCGCGGCAACGGCAAAGGCGATGTCGGTCGCCATCGGAATGCCCCAGCCCGACGCCGCCGGCCCACCCGCGTGCAGGAGCAGATAGAGACAGGCCGGTGCGATCATGCCGCCGAGTGCGCCGAAGACGGGCAGCATGGCTCGCTCGCGGCCGGAGAGCTCGCCGTCCGCGACCTCGTGCTTGATCTCCATCCCCACCACGAAGAAGAAGAGCACCATGAGACCGTCGTTCACCCAGTGGCCGAGCGAGAGCGCGAAGCTCCACTCCGCCACGCGGACCCCGGCGTAGGTGCTCCAGAGCCGCTCGTAGCTCGCGTACGATGGCGAGTTCGCCCAGACGAGCGCGATGGCCGTCGCGAGCAGCAGCAAAATCGTGCTGGCGGCTTCGATCGCGACGAAACGCAGGAAGGGGGCGGCAAGCCGTGCAGCGAGCGTCGGGCCCGGCGGGCGACCTGCGGGATTCGTCACGGCAGGGAGCCTAACGAGTCGCGGCACGGGCGCCCGTCGGCCCGCCCACCCTGCCTGACCGGCGCCAGACTGCGGCCTATGCTCCCGCGCGTGCCGCCGCAGAACTCCTTGCCGGTCTCTCCCCTCACGGGTCAGCAGCGCCGATTCCTGCGCGCCCTCGCCCAGCCCCGCAAGGCGCTCGTCCAGGTCGGGGGCGCGGGTCTGACGCAGGCCGTGACGTCGGCCGTCTCGGCGGCGCTGCTCGAGCACGAGCTCGTGAAAGTTCGGCTCCAGGAGCCCGACGACAAGCACGCCGACGCCGAGGCCCTGGCGAAGGCTTGCGACGCGCACCTGTGCGGGGTCGTGGGACACACCGTCATCCTGTACCGCAGACATCCCGAGAAGCCGCGGATCGTGTTGCCGCAGCGCGGCACCGTCCGGCCACGAGGAGACGCCGCATGAGCGAGATCCGCCATCAGACGATCCAGACCAACGGCATCCGCATGCACCTCGCCGAGGCGGGCGAAGGGCCCGTCGTGCTCCTGTGTCACGGCTTTCCCGAGCTGTGGTACTCGTGGCGGCACCAGCTTCCCGCGCTCGCCGCCGCGGGCTTTCGCGCCGTCGCGCCGGACATGCGCGGCTACGGACAGACCGAGGCGCCCGGACCGATCGAGGCCTACACCATCTTTCATCTGGTCGGAGACATGGTCGGCGTGCTCGATGCGCTCGGCGCCCGCGACGCCGTGATCGTCGGCCACGACTGGGGCGCGATGGTGGCGTGGCAGGCGGCGCTGATGCGGCCCGATCGCTTTCGGGCCGTCGTCGGCATGTCCGTCCCCTTCGCGCTGCGCGCACCCGCGCCCATCACGAAGCTCCTGAAGGCCATCGCCGGCGAGCGGTTCAACTACATCCTCTACTTCCAGGAGCCCGGGAAGGCCGAGCGAGAGCTCGAGGCCGACGCGCGGCGCACGCTGCGCATGCTGCTCTACTCGGCCTCGGGATCGGTGCCCGCTGAGCATGCCTGGAACTTCGCGCTGCCGAAGACTGCGGGCTTCCTGAACGGCATGAAGGATCCCGAGCGGCTGCCGGCGTGGCTCTCCGAAGAAGACCTCGCGTTCTACGCCGCCGAGTTCGGCCGCACGGGCTTTCGCGGCGGGCTCAACTGGTATCGCAATCTCGACCGCAGCTGGGAGTTCGGCGCACCCTGGCAGGGCGCACGCGTGACCGTTCCGGCGGCCTTCATCGGCGGCCTGCGCGACGTCGTCGTCACCGGGCCGGGCGGAACCGGCGAGGGGCCCATGGTGAAGGCGCTGCCGTCCTGCGTGACGGACCTGCGCGCAAAGGTGCTGATCCCGGGGGCGGGACACTGGAACCAGCAGGAGGCGCCGGCGGAGACGAACGCGGCGCTGCTCGACTTCCTGAAGGGGCTTTGACGCCCGAGCGGGAGGGTTGCTGCTCGACGGCCTCACGGGGGGCGCGCTTCAGCTCGCCGCCGCTCCCTGCTCGGAGGCGCTGCTCGACTGCGCGACGAAGGCCTCGGTGCTGGCGTCGACCTCACGCAGCTTCGAGACCGCGCGGTGGACGTACAGACTCTTGCGATCGACCGCAGCGTCGCCGTGATTCTCTCGCGGCCGCATGGCGTACCGGACCGGCTGCGCATGATCGGCGAGCTGGAGCTTCGGATCGTAGACGCTGCCGAACTTCCAGAGCATGCGGACGAAGTTGGTCTGGCCCGCGAGGAGCCGCTTCACGGCGATCAGCGCCGTGTCCTTGAGCGCGCCGAAGCCCATGTGCTTCATGTTGAGAACCTGCTGCGTCCTCACCAGCTCCTCGTAGAACTTCGCCAGCGGGAGCTTCGTCGGGAGCACCGCGTGCTGGATGTCGAAGAGACGGTAATCGTGCGTGATGAGCCGGCGCGACTCCGTGTGCCAGCTCTCGGTGCCCGGATAGGGCGTGTTCACGCTCACGTTCACGATCTCGGGGATCGGCAGCGCGAACTCGCGAATCGCTTCGAAGCGCGACTCGTCCCAGTCGGTGTCGGCGATGATGTTCACGGCCACCGTGATGCCGAGGGAGCGCGCGAACTCGAGCGCCTCCATGTTGCGTTCGAGGCTCACGCGCTTGCGGTACTTCAGCAGGCCCTCGGCATCGATGGCCTCGAGGCCGACGAACATGTAGGAGAGTCCGAGGGTCTTCCAGTACTGGAACACCTCCTTGTTCCGGAGCAGCACGTCGCCGCGGGTTTCGAGGTAGAACTCCTTCTTGATGTTGCGACGCTCGATCTCGGCGCCGATGGCCCAGCCGAGCTTTGGCTGAATGAAGGCGACGTCGTCCACGACGAACACGCCGGGCTCACGGATCCGGGCCAGCTCCTCACCGATCTTCTCGGCGCTCGCCATGCGATAGCTGCGGCCGTAGAAAGTCCAGGCGCTGCAGAAGGAGCACTCCCACGGACAGCCCCGGCTGAACTCGATGGAGGCGCAGGGATCGAGGACGCCGATGAAGTACTTGCGGCGGTTCGTCAGTAGGTCTCGGGCCGGCATCAGGGCATCGAGGCTCTCGACGAAAACCGGCGGCGGGCCCTCGCCATCGAGAGTGAGCGCCCCGGGCACCTTCGAGATCTCGTCCCGGCTGGCCTTGGCGGCCTCGAGCAGCAGCGGCAGGCTCGCTTCGCCCTCTCCCCGCAGCACGACGTCGATGCTGCCCTCTGCGTGCTCGAGCAGCTCCTGCGCGGTGAACGATGCGCTGTGGCCGCCGACCACGACGAGCGTGCCCGACAGGCGCGCCTTCGTCTGCTTCGCGAGGTCGATCACCTCGGGCACGTTCGCGAGATAGCTGAGCCCGAAGGCCACGACGTCGGGCCGCCACTCGTCGAGCAGACGGAAGTATTCCGCGTGGGAGGCGGCCTGGAGGTCGATCAGGCGCACGGCGTGCCCACGACAGCGGGCCGCTTCGGCGACGAGCTCGAGACCGAGCGGCTCGAGTCGCAGGAAGACCTTCGAGTACATGAGGGCGCTCGGATGAACGCACAGAAGTCTCACGCTCGTCTCCTCGTGGCCTGATTCATCCCCAGACCGGCGGGCGGCGCTGGCGCCACGGGCGCGCCTCTTCGAGCTGGGCCGCCAGCCGGAACAGCGTCGCCTCGTCGCCGTAGCGCGCGGCGAACTGCATGCCGAGGGGAAGCCCATCGGCCGTCCACGCCAGCGGAACTGACATGGCGGGCTGGCCCGTCATGTTGAAGGGCGCCGTGAACGGGAAAGCCTCCGCCTGGCGCTGGTTGAGCTGCGACGGATCGGGGTCGAGGGGGTCGATGTGCCCGATGCGCGGCGGCGGGGTCGCCGTCACGGGGGTGAGGTAGACATCCACCTCTTCGAAGAACGCCGCCACCTCGCGCACGAGCCGCTGGAGCCAGCGCATCCCTCGCATCGCCTGCACGCCGCTGACGCTGCGCCCGTTTCTCACGATCGACCAGGTGAGCGGCTCGAGCTCGTCTTCGCGCAGCTCGCGTCCGAGACTCTCCGCCACCTCGGCCACCAAGGCCGCCATGTTCGCCGCTGCAGCCGGAGCGAGCGCGAGATAGAGCAGCATCTGGTTGATCGGGAGCGAACGCTCCTCGACGGCGTGACCGAGCGACTCCAGCAACCGCGCCGTCTCCTCCACCGCCGCCTTCACTTCCGGATGCAGCGGCCGCCCGTCGGGGCGTTCGAGAGTGAAGGCGACACGAAGACGCGTCGGCGGTGACGAGAGCTCGTCGAGATACGAGCGCTGCTTCGGGGGCGGCGCCCAGGGCGCGCGCGTCTCGGCGAAGCCCGTGGCGTCGAGAAGCGCCGCGCTGTCGCGCACGCTTCGGCTCACGCAATGATGAACGCTCAGCGGCAGGGCGCGCATCACGTCCTCCGGCCACCAGGGGTTTCGATCGCGTGACGTCTTGAGACCGAACAGGCCGCAGCAGGAGGCGGGGATGCGGATCGAGCCCATGCCGTCCGAGGCGTGCGCGAGCGGGACCATGCCCGAGGCCACGGCCGCGGCGGCTCCGCCGCTCGATCCGCCTGCGATGTGGTCGGTGTTCCAGGGGTTGCGGCAGGCGCCGAAGAGCCGGCCTTCGGTCGTTCCCGTGATGCCGAACTCGGGAGTGTTGGTCTTGCCGAAGATCACGAGGCCCGCCGCACGATGGCGCCTCACGAGCTCGGCATCTTCCGCAGGCACCCGCTCGCGCAGGGCCACGCTTCCGTCGGTGCGCGGCATGCCGGCGACGTCGAGGTTGAGATCCTTCAGCAAGAAGGGAACGCCGTGCAGCGCGCCCTGCGGAAGCGCTCCTGCGGCCGCGCGCCGCGCCTCGTCGTAGGCCCTGTAGATCACGGCGTTGAGGGTCGGGTTGTGGCGCTCGACCCGCTCGATGGCGGCTTCGAGCACCTCGGCCGGCGAGACCTCGCGCCGGCGGATCCTCTCGGCGAGGCCGAGGCCGTCGTGCTCTGCGTACTCGGCGAATCCCATCGGGTCTCCCGTTGCGGCAGCCCGGGCCGCGGGGGACCCGCTCCCTGCCGGCTCGCGAGCCGCCGAGCGTAGCGTCAGGCGCCGCTGCGAGCCCTCCAGCGCTCCCAGTCCTCGGGCGTATCGAGATCGAAGCGGCCGTCCGGAAACTCCACCGTTTCGACCGCGTCGGCTTCCTGCGCCAGCAGCGCCCGCGCTCCGACGTCGCCCTCGAGCGCGAGAAGCTGCCCAAAGCGCTCGCGCGTGAACAGCGCCGGGGCGCCCTTGATGCCGTCGTAGCCGCACGCGACGATCGGCGCCGACGTCTCGCGCCACCTCCGGATCAGCCGCTCGAGAAGATCCGGCGA
>CAYOIG010000655.1:0-2710 GCA_964403915.1 uncultured Myxococcaceae bacterium | reverse complement strand
TCCCGAGGCCGCGCGCGGCGATCGCCGCGGCGGAGCGGCTCACGCCGAGGCCTCTCGTGCCGCCGCGGTGGCCCCTTCGAGCGCCGTCCCGCATTGCGCGCAGAAGCGGTCGCCGGGGCGCTGGGCGGCGCCGCACCGCGTGCAGAAGGGAGAGCGAGGCGCAGCCGGCGTGGCCGGCTCCTGGGTCGCTCCGCTGCGCTCGGCCTGCAGGAGCGCAGCCGCTCGCGCCCGCAGCTCGTCGCGTAGCAGCGCGTGATCGACCTCCGACAGCTTGCCGGTCTCGTAGTCCTCTTCCAGATCTCGCAGCGCGGCGTAGAGCGCCTCGCGCTCGCGTAGACCCGCCGGCTCGGGCTTCGTCTCTGCAGTGGGTCGATCGTCGGCGCTGCCGCGCAGCGGGCCGATCAGGAACGCGCCCACGGCGGCTGCGGTGAGAACGGTGGCGGCCAGCGCCAGGCTGCGGGACGCACCCGGCGCGCGCGTGAGGGACACGACCTCGAGCGCAACCTTCTCTCCGGGCTCGAGCTCGAAGGCCTCGAGATGGAGGTAGGTGCGATCCTCCGTCCGCACCGGGCGCCGGCGGTGCAGGCGCTCCGAGCGTAGATCGAGACCCGTGTCGGCGGCGAAGACCGAGAGCAGGGGCACGGCGCGCGAGGATTCGAGCGCGATCCGGCTGACGCCGGCCTCGACGGGCACGTGGTACAGGATCTCGATCTCGGAGACGCCAGCGGGAAGCGGGCCCGCCACCGTGATGGCCCCGTCCTCCGACGGCAGCAGCGGGATGCCGGGCGGCTCCGTCGCGAAGCGGATGTCGCGCGCGCTCTCGGGCAGGGCCATGCGGTAGAGCGGCGCGCCCGCAGGGGAGACGAGCATCCGGTCTCCCGCAACGCTGAGTCGATGATCTTCCCGCACCGTGAGCGCGGCCGCGTCCTGCTCGAGGAAGACGCGAACCTCCTCCACCGAGAGCGAGGCAGGGTCGCTCTGCGCTGCGGGCAGGGTGACGTCGAGGGCGAGCTCGGCGCCGGGGCGCAGCGCCCCGGAGACCAGCGTGCGGTAGCGGCGGCCGTCGAGCGTGACGTCGTCACCGGGCCGGAGCGCCCGCGCAGCGACGGCCGGACCCCGCTCGGCCACCAGCACCGTGGCGGCGGGCGTGCCCGCCGGAAAGCGTTTGCGCAGCGGCATCGCGCCCTCGCCCAGCGGGAGCGCATAGGAGAAGCTCAGCTCCTGGGGGCCGGGATAGATCGGACCGAAGAACACGAGCGCGCCGTCACGCTCGACGAAGCCTTCGGGAAGGACGCCCAGCGGGCCCGTGAGGTCCGACGCGCCGGGCGGCAGTGCGGTGCGGAAAGCCGGCGCGAGACGCCCTCGCTCCGCGACCGGCACGTAGAAAACGCGGTCCGAATCGTTCTGCAGCCGGTGGCTCTCGCTCACGACGAGGCGTCCGCCGGCCCAGTCGAGCCGCAGCTTCGCCTCGCCCGTGGCCACGCGTGCGGCATCGGTCGTCGGCTCGGCGACCCGGATCTCGACCGCGCGATCGAGCACGCCGGCCTCGAAGCTCACGCGTTCGCCGGGGAAAGGCACCTCGCCGACGCGTGCGCCGACGAGGTACGCGGTGCCGGGATCGTTCGTGATGCGTTCGAAGGCGAAGCTGCCGTCGGGCTCACTGCGCGCACGGCGCAGACCCGGCGCCCCTCCCTGGGGCAGCGCGTAGAGCACCACCTCGATGCCACCGACCTCGTTCGGATGGGCCTCTCGCAGGATGCGGCCGTGGATCCGGGCCGGACCGGACGGCACGTCTGCGACGCCGCCGCCAGCGCCGTCGTGCTGCGCTGCGGCCGCAGTCGCGCCGACCAGCGCGGCGAAGAGGATGCAGAGCGTCGCGCGATTCATGCGCCGCCATGCTCGCGTAGGCGCTGCGGATGCGGCCAGAGGATCGCGATGGCGCCCAGCACGAAGGTGTAGCTCCCGATCCAGATCCAGTTGACGAGCGGGTTGTGGTAGACCTTCACGGTCGCTGAGCCGTCGGGCTCGATCGCGGTGAGGATGACGTAGAGATCTTCGGCGAGCGTCGATCGAATGCTCGGGATCGAGGCCGGCTGCTGCTCCATCCAGTACATGCGCTTCTCGGGCGCCATCACGCCGAGGGGCCGTCCCTCCTGATACAGGGCGATGCGCGCCACCGCGCCGCCGTAGTGCTGCTTCGGCAGGGGCCGGGCCGTCAGGTATTCGAGGCGGTAGTCGGCGATCTCGAAGGAGCCGCCCGGCCGGATGTTCTCGAGGCGCTCCTCGTTGAAGGCCGCGCCGGCGATCCCGACCAGGATGAAGACCACGCCGAGGTGAACCACGTAGCCGCCGTAGCGGCGCTGGTTGCGCTGGAGCAGTGCGAAGAAGGCGCGCGGCGCGCTCTCCCCGTTGCGCATGCGCGCGGGGATCGCGCGCCCGTACTCCTGGACGATGGTGCCGGAGACGAAGGCGCCGAGGCTCCACGTCGCCAGCGAGAAAAAGGACGGACCGCCCCGGAAAGCGATCAGGAGTGCTGCAGCCGCGACGAAGCCGCAGATCGCGGGCCACAGGAATTGTCGCCGCACGCTCGCCAGCGACGCCTTGCGCCAGGCGATCAGTGGGCCGACACCCGTGAGCAGCAGCAGCAGCAGCGCGAGCGGCCCCGCCATGGTGTTGAAGAAGGCGGGCCCGATCGTGATCTTCGTGCCCG
>CAYOIG010000654.1:0-5276 GCA_964403915.1 uncultured Myxococcaceae bacterium | reverse complement strand
ACTACAACGCCGTCGTCGAGCGCGACGCGAAGATCACGCTCCGCGGCCTCGACCTCGACGGCAATCCGATCGTCGAGCGCGCCGAGGGCCTGCGCGCGGTCTGCATCCAGCACGAGGTCGACCATCTCGACGGCATCCTCTTCATCGACCGCATCAGCCGGCTGAAGCGGAGTCTCTACGTGAAGAAGCGCCGGAAGGAGCTGCGTCGCGAGGCCGAGGACGATCCCCGAGAGCACGATCCGCGGGTCGAGCTCTGATCCCGCGCCGCGCGGCCGGCGCCACGGCCCCCGGCCGGCTTCGCGTCGCCTTCTTCGGCACCCCCGAGTTCGCCGTCCCGACGCTGGCGCGGCTGCTGGAAGGGCCGCACGAGGTGGTGGTCGTGGTCTCGCAGCCCGATCGCCCGCGCGGCCGCGGCCGCAAGCTCTCCCCCTCGCCGGTGGCGGCGCGGGCCCTCGAGGCCGGTGTCGCCCTGCTGCGCCCCGAACAGGTGGGTGCAGGCGAAGTCGAGGCTGCGCTGCGGGCCCATGCGCCCGACGTCGGCGTCGTGGTGGCCTTCGGCCAGTTCCTGCCGCGGCGCGTCCGAGAGCTTCCGCGCCTCGGCTACCTCATCAATGCCCACGCGAGCCTGCTGCCGAAGCTCCGCGGCGCCGCCCCGATCGCACGCGCGATCCTCACGGGAGAGCGCGAGACGGGCATCTCCGTGATGCGGGTCGAGAAGGAGATGGACGGCGGCCCCGTGGCGCTGGTGAAGCGCACGGCCATCGGCGAGGACGAGAATGCCGGCAGCCTCGAGACGCGCCTTGCCGCGCTGGCCGCGCAGGCCATCGCCGAGGCCCTCGGCGCCATCGTCGCAGGCAGCCTCGTCTTCACGGCGCAGGATGCGGCGAGCGCCACGTTCGCGCCGAAGCTCGGGCGCGAGGAGGCGCGGCTCGACTTCAGCGAGCCGCCCGAGGCGCTGGTTCGCCGCATCCGGGCCTTCGCGCCGCGACCGGGCGCATTCACGCTCGTCGCGGGCGAGCCGCTCCGCATCCTCGCCGCGAATGCCCTGGCAGGCGATTGCGACGCGCCGCCCGGCACCGTCCGCATCGAGGCGGGCGGCAGCGAGCTGCGCATCGCGAGCGCGGGGGGCTGGCTCGTGCCGCTGCTGCTCCAGCGCGCAGGAGGCCGACCTCTCGCCGCCGCGGAGTTCCTGCGCGGCGCACGCCTTTCCGACGGAATTTCTCTTCGCACGTAGCGCGATCGCCGCCGGCACGCGCTAGCTTCGCGGCGTGCAATCCGACCAGCCGGCGGGCTCCCGCCGTCATCGCGGCCGGCCGGGGGGCCGACTTCGTATCGGCCCGCGGCGCCGCGAGAAGCCGACGCAGGCGCGAATGCTCGCCTTGCGCGTGCTCTCGCGGGTGGAGCAGGTGCGCGCCTTCGCCGATCTATCGCTGCACGCCGCGCTGGCGCGCAGCGAGCTGGCGCCGGCCGATCGCGCGCTGGCGACCGAGCTCGTCTACGGGACCCTCCGCTGGCGCGGGCGTCTCGACTTCCTGCTCGCGCACGTCTCGGACCGCACGCTCGCGGATCTCGACCCGATCGTGCGCTCGACGCTGCGGGTCGGCGCCTACCAGCTCCTCTTCTCCGATCGTATTCCGGCCTCGGCGGCCGTCGACGAGTCGGTGCGCTGCGTGCAGGCAGCGGGCGCCGAGCGCGCCAGCGGCTTCGTGAACGCCGTGCTGCGGCGGCTCGCTGTCGAGCACGACGCCATGGCCCTGCCCGGCCTCGCAGCCGACCCGCTCGGGCACCTCGTGCACGCGCTCTCGCTGCCGAGCTGGCTCGCCGAACGCTGGCTGGCGCGTTTCGGCGCCGACGAGGCGGCAGCGCTGGCGGAGAGCCTCAACCGCGTGCCGCCGTGCAGCGTGCGCACCAACCGCCTGCGCGGGAGCCGCGATGCGCTGCTCGCGGAGCTGCGCGAGCGCCATCCCGATGCCGCCGCCTGCCGCATGGCCCCCGACGGCATCGTGCTCGGACGCCGCGGCGACCCGGGCCTCGACCCGGCCTTCCGCGAAGGCCGCTTCACCGTGCAGGACGAGGCATCGCAGCTCGTCGTCGAGCTCCTCGATCCGCAACCCGGCGAGCGGGTGCTCGACGTCTGCGCGGCGCCCGGCGGCAAGGCGACGGCCATCGCGGAACGCGTCGGTGCAAGCGGCAGCGTGCAGGCCCTCGACCGCCACGAGCGCCGGCTCGGCCTGCTGATGCGCGACACGCGGCGCCTCGGCATCGGCAACGTCTCGGCCCTGCCCTGCGACGCCTCGCAGCCGCTGCCCGAGCGTTTCGCGACCCCGGGCTTCGACCGCGTGCTCGTCGATGCCCCCTGCTCCGGCCTCGGCACCCTTCGGCGCAACCCCGATGCCCGCTGGCGGCTGCAGCCCGAGGACATTCCGCGGCTCGCCGAGCTGCAGCGCTCGATCCTTCGCAATGCGGCACCCTGTCTGAAGCCGGGAGGCGCCCTCGTCTACAGTACCTGCACGCTGCTGCCCGAGGAGAACGAGGCCGTCGTGGAAGCCTTCCTGCACGATTCTCCCGGCTTCCGTCTCGTGCCCCGCGCCGGGCTGCCTGAGCGGCTCCAGCCGCTGGCCGACGAGGCCGGCTGCGTGCGGCTCTTTCCGCACCGCCACGACACCGACGGCTTCTTCGCAGCGCGCTTCGAGCGTCTCTCATGACGGCCCAGCCTCCGGTCATCGCGCCGTCGATCCTCTCGGCCGACTTCGCGCGTCTCGGGGAGGAGCTGCGCAGCGTGCAGGCGGCAGGGGCCGACTGGATCCACGTCGACGTGATGGACGGCCGCTTCGTGCCGAACCTCACGCTCGGCCCGGTGGTCGTCGAGGCCGTGAAGCGTTCGACGAGCCTGCCCCTCGACGTCCACCTCATGATCGTCGAGCCTGAACGCTACGTGCACGACTTCGTGCGTGCCGGTGCGACGACCATCGGCGTGCAGGCGGAGGCATGTCTCCACCTCCACCGCACCGTGGCGCAGATCCGAGAGGCCGGCGCACGGGCCTGCGTGGTGCTGAATCCGGCCACGGCGCCGGAGGCGCTCGCGTACGTGCTCGGCGATCTCGACCAGGTGCTGGTGATGACGGTGAATCCCGGCTTCGGAGGTCAGCACTTCATCGAGGCCATGCTGGCCAAGATCGCCACCCTGCGGCGCTGGATCGACGATCGCGGCCTCTCCGCGAGGCTCGAGGTCGACGGCGGCATTTCTCCCGCCACGATCGGGCGCGCCGCAGCCGCCGGTGCCGACACCTTCGTGGCCGGAACGGCCGTCTTCGGTGCGAAGGACTACGCGCACGCGATCCACACGCTGCGGGAGACGGCGGGTCAGGCCCTGCGGGATGCAGCCGCGCGCACGCGAGCCGCCGTCTGATGGGAGGCCTGCGCGCGGCCGGCCGCGCGCGACGCGCCCTCTCCGTCGGCCTGCTCGTCGTGGCCTGCCTGGCCGCGCTGTCCCGGCCGGCGCCGGGTGCCGCCCGCGAGGATGCGCCCGCCGGGGGCGCGGCACTCACGGGCTCGGACATCTACCGGCGCGTGGTGGAGAACCGCTTCCGCAGCTTCACCCAGGAGATGACCCTCGCCTCGGGAGACCGCGGAGGAAACGAGCAGCACAGCGCGCTGCGCATGACCTGGAGAGACTGGCGCGACGCCGAAGAGCGCGCCGTCGACGGCTTCTTCTCGAAGTCCCTCATCGTCTACACGGCACCCTTCGACATCCGCTACACGGCCTACCTCGTCATCTACAAGGACCAGCCACCGAACGACCAGTTCGTCTACATGCCGAGCCGCCGGAAGGTGCGCCGCGTCAACCTGCGCGCCGAAACGCTCTTCGGCACGGACTTCAGCTTCGAAGACGTCGTGCCGCGGGAGATCGAGAGCGCGACGTATCGGCGGCTCGCCGACGAGCCCCTCGAGGGCGTGCCCTGCTTCGTAGTCGAGGCGACGCCGAAGCCCGAGGAGAACTCGCAGTACGCGCGGTTCCTGCTCTACGTCGAGAAGGAGCACGCCGTGCCGATCCGCACGCGCTACTGGGACCGCGCGGGCGTCGAGGTGAAGGAGCTCGTCTCGCCCCCCGCGTCGATCCGCAACTTCGGCGGCGTCTTCGTCCCCATGCAGGCCACCATGCGTAACCTGCAGCAGGACACCTACACCGTTGCGACCATCGTGAAGCTCGAGCCCAATCCCGAGCTGCCGGCGGGCAGCTTCGACCCGCGGCGTCTCGAAGGCCACTGATCAGGCGCGGGCCTTCACCAGCAGCGCGGGCAGCAGCACGAGGTCGGTGGCGAGGCAGATCGCCATGGTGGTGGCCGAGAGCAGGCCGAACTGCCGGAGCGTCGCGAAGCCCGAGAGGGCCACCGTGAGAAAGCCGAGGATCAGCATCAGCGCGCCCACCAGCATCGGCCGCCCCACCTGGCGGCTGGTGACGCCGATGGCGCCGGCCGGACCCAGGCCCCGCGCGCGCTCGTCGCGGTAGCGCACGAGATAGTGAACGGTGTCGTCGATCGCGATTCCGAGCGCAACGCTCGCGATGAGGCTCGTCGGCAGCGAGAGAGGCGCGACGCCCGCGCCGAGCAGGCCGAAGAAGAGAAGCACTGGCACTGCGTTCGGGGCCATGGCGATGAGCCCGAGCTTGCCCGAGCGCAGCAGCAGCGTGAGCAGCACGAGAATCGTGAGCGCCGCGAGCCCGACGGAGCTCGCCTGCCCCCAGGCGATGGCATCCGCGCTGCGGGAGAGGAGGATCGCGTTGCCCGTCACCGCCGCCTTCATCCCGGGGCCGAAGGCGTCCCCCGACACGGCCTCCTCGAGACGTGCCGCCAGCGTACGCACCGCGGCCGAGCCGACCTCGCCGGTGCGAACGACCAGGTTGGCGCGGCCCTGATCGCTGGTGGCGAGGCGGCCGATCTCGTTCTTGGGCACGAGATTGAGCAGCTCGGCGACGGCGCCCCGCGTCTCGGGCAGCCGCTCGGCCGCCGGATCGTCCTCCTCCATCACGCGGTTGAGCACGCGCAGGGTGTCGACCAGCGACGTCGCATGCGTGACGCCCGGAATCCGCGCCACGCGCTCCTGCACGGCTTCGAGGGCGCGCAGCGCGGCCGGCTCACGAAACGCGCCGGGGCCGGCCCCGTCCACCACCACGTAGAGCGGCACGGCGCCGGCGAGCAGTCGGTTGACGCTCGCGAAATCCCTGCGCACGGGCGCAGCCTCGTCGAAGAAGGAGAGGTAGTCGGTGTCGATGACGA
>CAYOIG010000653.1:0-13819 GCA_964403915.1 uncultured Myxococcaceae bacterium | reverse complement strand
CCGACGGCCGTGGAATGGACGCCTGCCATCTGCCAGAAGAGGCGCTCGGCGCCCCAGAAGCAGCCCATGCCGAACAGGGCCAGCGCCATGCCTTCCGGAAACGGCGGCGCGAGGCGCGTTCCGAGCACGAAGTGCTTCTCGGCCACGGCCATGCGCTGGCTCCGGCCCGGAAGGGCCTCCGCGGGGGTGGGCATCCGGACCCTCGTCGAGAAGAGCGCCATGCGTCGATCCTCCGCTCCGGGAAGTTAGGATGTCTGGACGGGCCGGCAGGTTTCACGACCTGCCAGCCCTCGAACCCCCGGAAGGAGCACGATGCCGGAGAGCACGAAGTGGACTGCGGCCAACCTCCCCGACCTCTCGGGGAAGGTCTTCGTGGTGACGGGCGGCAACAGCGGCATCGGCCTCGAAGCGGCGCGCGAGCTCGCGCGCAAGGGCGGGCACGTCGTCGTCGCCGCGCGCGATACCGCGAAGGCCGAGAGGGCGCTCGAAGACATCCGCACGAGCGTTCCGCACGCCTCCGCCGAGACGCTGCGGCTCGACCTCGCGGATCTGGCCTCGATCCGCACGTTCGCGTCGGCGCTGCGTGCGCGCCACGCCCGCCTCGACGTCCTCTGCAACAACGCGGGCGTCATGGCGCTGCCGTACCGCAAGACCGCCGATGGCTTCGAGATGCAGCTCGGCACCAACCATCTCGGCCACTTTGCGCTCACCGGGCTGCTGCTCGATCTGCTGCTCGCGACGCCCGGTGCGCGCGTGGTCACGGTGGCGAGCGGCGCGCATCGCCTCGGCCGCATCGGCTTCGACGACTTGCAGGGCGAGCGGCGCTACTCGAAGTGGCGCGCGTATGGCCAGAGCAAGCTCGCGAATCTTCTCTTCAGCTACGAGCTGGCGCGGCGCGCGGAGAAGGCGGGCGCCGACCTGACGGCGGTGGCCGCGCATCCGGGCTACGCCGCCACCCACTTGCAGGAGGCCGGGCCACGGATGGCGGGCTCGGCGCTCGGCGCACGCATCTTCGCCCTCGGCAACCGGCTCCTCGCGCAGCCGGCCAGCATGGGAGCGCTGCCGACGCTCTACGCGGCCGCGGCGCCCGGCGTTCGCAGCGGCGACTACTACGGCCCCGGCGGCCCGGGAGAGATGGCGGGGCATCCGAAGAAGGTCGACTCGAGCCGCCGCTCCCACGATCACGAGACGGCGGAACGGCTGTGGCGCATCTCCGAGGAGCTGACCGGCGTGCGCTTCCGCGCGCTCGAAGGCTGACGCGATGCGCGCGAGCCCGGCAGGCTGACGCGCAGCGTCGCTTCGGAGCCGGTACGGGCTCCCGCCGCACGGCGCGGGAGAGGTCGCCTGCCGGAGCCATCGCGTGCGACCCGGCCGTCACTGGCGCGCGTCCGTCGCGCACCCCGCGGACCGCAGCGCCACGCGCTCCGGCAGGACGATCCACCACTCAGTCCCCCGCCGTGAACTGCCACCCGAGGATCCGGGTGTGCAACTCCCGTACCACCACCGGAGCCAGACAAAAGCTTTTGCTTCCGGCAGGATGAAGGGATCGGGAGCCGCCGGAAGGAAAATCGCTTCCCAGACTGCGGAACTGGATTTCCCATCCGGCCCCCCAGCCCCGGGCGACCCGGGGCGAAAGCTCTGCACGAGCCCGCGCGCGGCCCTCCTTGCCGCAAGCGCGGCCATCTGGTTGCGTCTGGCCGAGGGAACGGCCTGCATGGGCACGGAAGTCGGGAACGTGCCCGTCGCGGGTGCGGAAGACGAAATGGGCTCCGGGGCCGAGGCGCTCTTCGAAGCGCGGGGCCTCTCGAAGACCTACGTCGTCGGCGAGATGCCCGTTCACGCCCTCGCCGGGGTCGATCTCGATCTCTTCCGCGGCGAGCTGGTGGTGCTGCTCGGCCCGTCGGGCAGCGGGAAGTCGACGCTGCTCAACATCCTGGGCGGGCTGGACGTCCCCACGACCGGAAGCGTCCGCTTCCTGCACCACGATCTCACGCACGCGAGCGAGGAGGCCCTCACGCGCTTCCGGCGCGAGCACGTGGGCTTCGTCTTCCAGTTCTACAACCTGATCCCGAGCCTCACGGCGCGCGAGAACGTGGCGCTCGTGACCGAGATCTCTCCGCGTTCGATGCCGCCCGAAGAGGCCCTGCTCCGGGTCGGCCTCGGCGAGCGTCTCGATCACTTCCCGGCCCAGCTCTCGGGAGGGGAGCAGCAGCGCGTGGCGATCTCACGCGCCGTCGCGAAACGTCCCGACGTGCTGCTCTGCGACGAGCCCACCGGTGCTCTCGACTGCGAGACCGGCAAGCGCGTGCTCGAGGTGCTGGCGCGTGCGAACGAGGAGCTCGGAACGACCACGGCCGTCATCACGCACAACGCCGCCATTGCCGCGATGGCCGACCGGGTGGTGCGCATGCGCAGCGGCAGCATCGTCGAGGTCCGCGTCAACGAATGCCGCGCCGACCCGGCGCAGCTCGAGTGGTAGGCAGGATGAGGGCCCTCGATCGCAAACTGCTGCGCGATCTGAGGTACCTGCGCGGTCAGGTGGTGGCCATCTCCCTGGTCGTGGCCTGCGGCGTGGCCACGGTGGTGACGACGCGCACCGCGTACGACTCACTGGTGAGCGCCCGCGCCGACTACTACGCGCGCTGCCGCTTCGCCGACGTCTTTGCGCACCTCAAACGCGCTCCGGAGTCGATGCGCGCGCGGATCGCCGCGATTCCGGGCGTTGCGGCCGTCGAGACGCGCGTGGTGGCCGACGTGACACTCGACGTCCCCGGCCTCGGCGAGCCGGCCGCCGGGCGCCTCGTCTCCCTGCCCGACGGCGGCGAGCCCCTGCTCAATGCCATCCATCTGCGCGCCGGGCGGCTCCTCGATCCGGCCCGGCGCGACGAGGCGCTGGTGAGCGAGGCCTTTGCGCGGGCCAACCGCCTGCGCGTGGGAGACACGCTGGGCGCCATTCTGAACGGACGCTGGGAACGGCTGCGCATCGTCGGGCTCGCGATCTCTCCCGAATACGTCTACGAGATCCGCCCGGCAGATCTCTTCCCCGACCCGCAGCGTTTTGGCGTGATCTGGATGAGCCGCGCCGCCCTCGGCCCCGCTTTCGACCTCGACGGCGCCTTCGATGACGTCTCGCTCGCGCTCGTGCCGGGCGCGAACGAGGCAGAGGTGATCGGCCAGCTCGACCATCTGCTCGAGCGTCACGGTGGCCTCGGCGCCTATGGCCGCGACGAGCAGGTCTCGGCCCGCTTCGTCTCGGACGAGATCGCGCAGAACCGCATCACGGGCACCGTGCTGCCGCTGATCTTTCTCGGCGTGGCCGCCTTCCTGCTCCACATCGTGCTCTCGCGGCTGGTGTCGATGCAGCGCGAGCAGATCGCCGTGCTGAAGGCGTTCGGCTACGCGCACCGCACGGTGGCGCTGCACTATCTGCTGCTCGCCATGACGGCCGTGGGAATCGGCGCCGTGCTCGGCACCCTGCTCGGGCTCTGGCTGGGCTCGGTCGTGAACGGCGTCTACCGCGAGTTCTATCACTTTCCGCGCTTCCCCTACGAGCCGGGCGCCGGCGCCATCGCACTGGCCGTCGGCGTGAGCGCCCTCGCGGCGGCCCTCGGCGCCCTCTCCGCGGTGCGGCGCGTGATGGCGCTGCCTCCGGCCGAGGCGATGCGGCCCGAGCCGCCCGCGCGCTTCCGGGCGGGCTGGCTCGAGCAGGCCGGCCTGCTCCGGCGCCTCACGACCCCCGGGCGCATGATCGCGCGCAATCTCTCTCGGCGACCGGTTCGCGCGGGCCTCTCGGTGCTGGGGCTCGCGCTCGCGGTCGCGATCCTGGTGCTCGCCCGCTTCTTCTCCGACGCCATCCAGACGCTCTCCGACGTGCAGTTCCGCTCGGCCCAGCGCGAGGACGTCTCCGTCTCGTTTCACGAGCCGCTCTCGGAGCGGGCGCGCTTCGAGCTCGGCGCGCTGCCCGGCGTGCTCGCGGTCGAGACCTATCGTGCCGTGCCGGCGCGAATCCGCTTCGAGCACCGCAGCCGCCGCGTGGCGGTGCTCGGCCTTCCGGCCGGACCAACGCTGCGCCGTGTGGTCGACCGCGACGGCCGGCCCGTGGCACTCGCGGCCGAGGGAGCGGTGCTCACCTCGCACCTGGCGCGGCTGCTCGAGGTGAAGCCCGGCGACGACGTGACGCTGGAGCTGCTCGAGGGGCGAAAACGCGTGCTGCGCGTGCCCGTCGCAGCGCTCGCCGACGAGCTGATCGGCCTCAACGTCTACGTCGAGGCGCGCACGCTCGCTCGCCTGCTCGAAGAAGAGGGCAGCGTCTCCGGCGCCTTCCTGCGCGTGGACGGCGCCGCCTCGGGCGAGCTCTACCGGCGTTTGAAGCGAATGCCGGCGGTCGCGGGCGTGGGCAATCGCCTCGCGGCGCTGGCGAGCTTCGAAGCGACGCTGGCGCGAAATCTCGGCGTCATGAACGCCATCCTCGTCGCATTCTCGTGCGTGATTGCGGCGGCGATGGTGTACAACTCCGCACGCATCGCGCTCTCGGAGCGCAGCCGCGAGCTCGCGAGCCTGCGCGTGCTGGGCTTCACGCAGCGCGAGGTGACCCAGATGCTGCTCGGCGAGCAGGCCCTGCTGCTCGCGCTGGCGCTTCCCCTCGGATTCTGGATCGGACATGGGCTCGCGAAGCTACTCGCGGACGCCTACGCCTGGGAGCTCTTCCGCATGCCGCTCGTCGTCACAGCCCGTACCTACGCCTACTCGGCGCTGGTCGCCGCGATCGCGGCGCTCGGCTCCGGAGCTCTCGTGCGCCGGCGCCTCCGGAGCCTCGACCTCGTCACCGCGCTCAAGAGCCGGGACTAGCCGTGCGTCTGCCCCGAGGCTCCCTCGCGATCCTGCTCGCACTCGCGGCCGTGGCCGTCCTGGTGCTCGTCTTCCGGCCCGCGCCGGTTCCGGTGGAGACGGCGGCCGCCGATCGCGGCCCCCTCGTGGCCACGGTGGACGAAGAGGGAGAGACGCGCGTGCGCGACCGCTTCGTGGTGGCCGCGCCGACCGCGGGCAGCGTGCTGCGCATCACGCTCGATCCGGGCGACCCGGTGCAGGCGGGGGACGTGGTGGCCGAGCTGCATCCCGCTCCGCTCGACCGTCGTGCACGCGCCGCCGCCGATGCCCGGGTGGAGGCCGCACAGGCGAACCAGCAGACGGCCGACGCCAGCGTCGTGCGTGCACGCGCTGCCCTCGCCCAGGCCGAACGTGAGGCCCGGCGCATGGAGCGCCTGCACGGCGCGGGCACGGCCGCCGAGGAGCAGCTCGAGCGCGCGCGGCTCGAGGAGACGACCCGCCAGCAGGAGCTCGCGGCCGCGCGCTCCGCGGCCAACGCGGCGCTGCACGCGCTGGAAGAGGCGCGGGCAACGCTACTCGCCGCCGCGGGCGGCGACGGCGCGCCGCGCAAGACCTGCGAGACCGGCGAGAGCTGCATCGAGATCCATTCCCCGGTGTCGGGCCGCGTGCTGCGCGTCCCCGAGCGCAGCGAGCGGGTCGTCCTTGCCGGAACGCCGCTGCTCGAGATCGGCGACCCCGCCTCGCTCGAGATCGTGGTGGACGTGCTCTCGCCGGATGCCGTCCGGATCCGCCCCGGCGCGCGCATGCTCCTCGAGCGCTGGGGCGGCGGCAGCCCGCTCGCGGCGCACGTCCGCCGCGTCGAGCCTTCGGGCTTCACGAAGGTCTCGACCCTCGGCGTCGAGGAGCAGCGCGTGAACGTGATCGGCGATCTCGACGCCGCGCCCGAGGGTCTCGGTGACGGCTTCCGTGTCGAGGCGCGCATCGTGGTCTTCGAGAGCCCCGACGTCGTGCGCATTCCCGCCAGCGCCCTCTTTCGCCACGGCGACGGCTTCGCCGCCTTCGTGGTCGATGGGGGCCGGGCCCAGCGCCGCGCCCTCGACGTCGGGGAGCGTGGCAGCGGGCTCGCGGAGATCCGTTCCGGTGTCATGCCGGGCGAGCGCGTGATCGTGCACCCGAGCGATCAGGTCGCGGACGGCGTCCGCGTGCGGGAAGAGACCGGCGGCTGAGAAACCGCGCGCTTCAGCGCCCGCGGCGCCCCGGCAGGCCGAGAACGCAAACGAGCACGCGGTAGCGCCGGGCCGGCAAGAGGCCTCCTCACGTCGCCCGTGCGACAATCCGAACCAGGGCGGAGCCCGGGAGCGGGTTCACCCAAGGCCCCCCGGAAGATGCCCCCAACGAGAAAGGAAGCGCCCATGAAGCCCCTTCGAACGCTGCTCGGCCTCGGCCTCGCCCTGATCCTCGTCACCCTGCCGAGCTTCGCGGCACGCGCCGCCGCCGAGAAGGCCGAGCGCTACGGCATGGAGGGCCGGATCCTCTCCTACGACCCGGCGAAGGACCTGTTCAAGGTGAAGGTCACGAGCGCCAGCGTGAGCGGCGGCTTCGGCACGGGCGGCACCGCGGGCGGCACGCCCCCGGGCGACGTCCAGGCCGGCGCCGAGATGGAGATGCAGGTCGTGCCCGAGGGGAGCGTCCTCAAGCGCACCGTCATCAAGGCGACCAGCGGCGGCGGCCTCGACACGACGGGAACGAAGGAGGGCTTCCAGAAGGCGCTGAAGGCCATCCCCGACGACCGCTCGGTCGTGATCTCCTTCGAGAAGAACCCCTCCGGCACGCCGGTCTACGTCGTTCGCATGGTGCAGATCCGCCTGACGCCGGAGGAGATCCAGAAGCGCATCGACGCCGCCACTGTGGAGGAATAGGACCCGCGGCAGGGCAGCACGGCCCCGCGTCTCTTTTTCATTGACTGCGGCGCTCGGCGGAGCTTACGGTGCGCTCCGGTGTCACGGCTCGCCCCTCGTCTGCTCGCGCTCGCGCTCGCGCTTCTCGCGTCGCCGGCCGCCGCATTCGAGTTCTTCGAGGGCCGGCTCCAGGTTCACGGCTACGTCGAAGAGCAACTCCGGATGATCTCCGACGGCTTCCGCGGCGAGCGCTGGTACTTCAGCCAGTGGGCGAACGTCATGAACCTCGAGCTCGAGTGGGACGTCGCAAAGGACGGCTGGGGCCCCTTCGACAGCGTCTCGGCCTTTGCACGGGGCGAGGTCCGCTTCGACTGCATCTGGAGCCAGGCCTGCGGCCTCTCGCGCACCACGACCCTCTTCGGAGACCGCGGAAACCGTGCGCCGGCGAACCTCGCGAACGGCGTCACCAGCGGCTACACGGGCGTGGTTCCGACGGGCGAATCGAAGCGCATCCAGAACACGAACGGCAACCTGGTCCGATTCTACGAGGTGCCGCCCCTCGACGGCCTCACGAAGCTCGGGGCGAACAATCTCGAGGGCACGTTCCGGCCAGTGCTGGACGCTCTCGTCACCACGAAGCAGCTCGGGGGCTCGCTCGGGCCGATCACGCTGCCCCAGGGGCCGTGGTTCCCGTCGCTGAAGATCCGGCCGATCGGCGCGCTGTCGAGCGTGCCCAACGTCACCAGCCCGCGGCCGCCACAGCCGACCCTGCCCTACCGCCCGCCGGTGCCGAACACCGAGCTCGGCCTCGGCCAGGCCCACGGGCTGTACGTGCCCTCGCAGGCCCTGCTGCGCCAGATGGACGACTACGACGGCTTCGACCAGAACTTCACGCAGAACCAGCTGCAGTGGAATCATGGCGCGAGCCAGGGCCAGACCCGCGAGCTGAAGGAGGCCTACGTCGATCTCGAGCTGCTCGAGGGAACCCTCTTCCTGCGCCTCGGCAAGCAGAACATCGTCTGGGGCAAGACGGAGCTCTTCCGCACCACCGACCAGTTCAACCCACAGGATCTCGCGCTCTCGTCGCTGCCGAGCTTCGAGGAGTCACGCATCGCGCTCTGGGCCGCCCGCGCGATCTACTCGCTCTACGACGTGGGGCCGCTGGAGGATTTCCGCATCGAGCTGGCGGCGAATCTCGATGGCTATCAGCCCCTCGATCTCGGCAAGTGTGGCGAGCCCTACACGATCTTCCTTGTGTGCGCGAAGAGCTTCGGCCTCTTCGGCCACGGCCTCTCCGGCACGGGCATCGCCGGCGAGCTGCGACCGGAGAATTGGTGGGAGAACGTCTCGGGCCTCGAGGTCGGCGCGCGGATCGAGTTCCGCTGGGAGCGCTTCAGCTTCGCCATCACCGACTTCTGGGGCTACAGCGATGCGCCGACTGCCGACTACTTCAACGAATACGAGCGCAAGGTGAATCCCAGCACCGGCGCGCCCCTCGACGTCAACGGCAACCCTCTCACACCGGCCACGGCGCTCACGCTGCACCCGGCCAACCGGCAGCTCTTCGACGTCTTCTGCTCCGCGACCGTCGGTATCGCCGGCACGGTGATCCCGGCCTTGGCGGGCAACTGCATTCTCGATCTGCTCAACTCGCCGGCGGATATTGCGCTCGGCCTGAGCCCGGCGGGGGCGCTTGGGACCGTCTTCGCCGGCGCGCCAGGTACCGGCAACTTCGTGCTGAGCCTGCTGACGAACCTTCCAGGCGGGACGGACTTCAGGCTCGTCCGACTCAATGCCGATCCGGGTGACGGCCCGGGCGGAGGTCTGCTGCCTCTCTCCAGCCTGAGCCGGGTCCTCACCGACCAGCAGGAGGCACTGCTCGGCTGCGGGCGGCTCTACGGAACGAACTGCGACGTCCAGGGCATCGACGTCTTCAATGCCGAGGCGAGCGCGATGCTGCAGGCCTTCCCGCAGTTCGAACCGGAAGGCCCGGTCGCGACTCGCTACGTGAACGGACAGCTCGTGCAGCTCCCGGGCTCGCGCGGCCCGGGAGATCCGGGCTACGACCCGATGATCGACGGCTGCACGGGCACGACCGACGCGCAGGGCAATCCGATCCCGGCCTGCCTGCTCTCGAACGCTGGCGCGGGGGCGTTTCCGATCCGGAGCCCCCTCACGGGCCAGCGCTACGCAAACGAGCTCGGCGGCTTCTCCTGGAACTTCATGATGATGCTCTACTCGCTGGGGACGATCCGTGAGGCGCAGAGCCAGTGCACCCCCGCTCCCTTCCTGCAGAACCGCGTCCCGACCCGCGCCGAGCTGCTGCAGTGCCAGTTCGTGCAGGGCATCTTCGCCGTGGCCGGCACCCAGCGACCCGAGCGTCAGGCCGGTGGCAACGGCCGCTACGGCCGCCGCGACTTCCTCTGGAGCAGCGGTTCGGAGATCCAGCTCTTCTACCAGAAGCGCAACGTGCTGGGCTTCGCGACCGACTTCGCCGAAGACGCGAGCAAGACCAACTGGAGCCTCGAGCTCACCTGGTTCGCCAACGAGGCCTACACCAACACCAGCGTCCCCCGCGGCTTCTCGAACATGGACGCAGTCAATCTGACGGTCTCGGTCGATCGCCCGACCTTCATCAACTTCATGAACGCGAGCCGGACCTTCTTCTTCAACACGCAGTGGTTCGTGCGCTACCTGCCCGAGTACGAGGGGCTGGGCACGTACACGACCAACGGCCCCATGAGCGCCCTCGGAACGTTCTCGGTCTTCACCGGCTATTTCCAGGATCGGCTGCTGCCGGGCCTCACCGTCGTCTACGACGTGCAGTCGCAGTCCGGCGGCGTGCTCGGTCAGGTCACCTACCGCTTCTCGGAGGTCTTCTCCGCCACCGTGGGCGTCGCCAACTTCTTCGGCACACCGGCCGAAGGCCGCATCCCGCTCCGCCAGGCGCTGGTGGGAAACAACGGCGGCGACTTCATGCAGCGCACCCGCTTCGAAGGCCTCTCCGCGCTCGCCGAGCGCGACGAGGTCTACATGACGCTCCGCTACACCTTCTGACTGCGGCTGCCGCGGCCGCGATTCCCCTCGCCTTCCGCGCCGGAATCGGGCACGATGGCCAGCGGGGGGATCGCTCGACATCCGGAGATCCCATGCACCTGCACGCACGCTGCCGCCGCCCTCGACTCCCGCTTCGCGCCGCGCTTCTCAGTGTCTGCCTCGCCTCGTTGCCGCTGGGCTGCGCAAAGCCGCCGGATCCGATCGTGAACCTCACGGAGACTGCGCCCGCCCCCACGGGCGAGCGCCTTCCCCTCGGCTTCGGCTGGCCGGCCGGATTCCGGGCGCGCGTCACGGGCGCCGAGTCGCGCCGCCTTGGAGCCGGCCTGGCCCGTGACGAGACGCGAACCGAGCTCTCGTACCGCGTGACCCTCGAGCCGGCACCCGGCGGTGCACGCATTCGCTACGACGACTTCGCGCTGCCGGATTCCCGGGCCAACGGCCTGGTGCGGCTCACGTCGGTGCCCGGCCTCGAGCCGCTGACCGCCGCGCTGCAGCCGAGCTTCCTCGTATCGCAGGATGGACGCTTCGCGGGAACGCCGGATCTCGACGAGGTCGTGCTCTCCATCAACCGCGAGCTCGCGGCGCTGCACGCGCGACCGCAGGGCCTGCCGCCGGGCGCACCGCTGCTGCCGACGCGCTTCTCGGCCGAGCTCTTCCGTCGCCACGCGCCCGTCGAGTGGTGGCCCCTGGTGGAGCTCTGGGCCGGGCGCGAGATCGAGCTCGGCGCCCGGTATCAGCTCTCGCTGATGACGCGGCTTCCGCTCCTCGAGGGCGTCTCGATCCGGATGGACGGCGAGCTACAGGTGAGCGGCCGCGTGCCCTGCGACGCAGGCGGCAGCGGCCCCGCGCGCTGCATCGAGCTGGTGCTGATCTCGCGGCCCGACCCGCTGGCGCTGGCGCCGCTGCTGGAGGGAGGCAGAGCCGGGCGCGAGAGCGGCGCCGATGCCGCCACGACGCTCGCGAGCCTCGAGCTCGACGAGAGCGTGCGTCTCGTGACCGAGCCCGAGACCCTGGTGCCGCACCGCGTGGCGACGAGCCGGCGCGCCCGCCTGGCGCTGCGCCTCGCCGACGGCTCCCTCCATACCGATGCCCTCGACCAGGAGCTCGACCTCGTGTTCCATCCGGAGATCTGACGATCCATCGAAGGGGGGATGGTGCCGATTCCGAAGCAGGGCCTCTCGCGCGACGAGGTCTTCCGTCGCCTCGAAGACTTCCGCGCGGGCGACATGCCGTGGCGAGATGGGCGCACCTGGGCCTACGTCTACGACCCCGGACGCGAGGCCGAGGAGGTCATCAAGCAGGCCTTCACGATGTACATGACGGAGAACGCGCTCGATCCCACCGTCTTTCCGAGCACGCTCGCGCTCGAGAACGAGCTGGTGGCCACGGCGGCGTCGCATCTCCAGGGCGACGAAAACGTCGTCGGCAACTTCACGAGCGGCGGCACCGAGAGCATCATTCTGGCCGTGAAGACGGCGCGGGATCGCGCGCGGGCACTACGGCCCGAGATCCGCGAGCCCGAGCTGCTGCTGCCGACCACGGGGCACGCCGCCTTCCAGAAGGCCTGCCACTATCTCGACGTTCGCCCCGTCGTGGTGCCCGTCGATCCGAAGAGCTTCAAGGCCGACCCGGCGGCGATGCGCGCTGCGGTGACGAAGAACACGGTGCTGATGGTCGGCTCCGCGGTCTCCTACGCCCACGGCGTCGTCGATCCCATTCGCGCGCTCGGCGAGATCGCTCTCGAGAAGAACCTGCTGCTCCACGTGGACGGCTGCATGGGAGGCTTCCTACTGCCCTACTTCCGCCGCCTCGGCGCGCCCGTGCCGGACTTCGAGTTCAACGTTCCCGGCGTCACCTCGATCTCCATGGACTTCCACAAGTACGCGTTCGCGGCCAAGGGCGCGTCGGTGATCCTGCACCGCAGCAAGGAGCTGCGGAAGTATCAGATCTACGCCTGCTCCAACTGGACGGGCTATACCATCATCAACCCGACCGTGCAGAGCACGAAGTCGGGAGGGCCGCTGGCGGCGGCCTGGGCCGCTCTCAGCTTCATCGGCGACGACGGCTACCTCGAGATCGCGCGCACCGTGCTCGACGCCACGCGACGGATCGCCGCCGGCGTGAAGGAGATTCCGGGCCTGCGCCTGCTCGGCGAGCCGGAGATGAACCTCGTGGCCTTCACGTCCGACGAGGTGAGCGTCTTCCACGTGATCGACGAGATGAAGCAGCGCGGCTGGTACGTCCAGCCGCAGCTCGGCTTCGGCAGCTCGAAAGAGAACATCCACCTCTCGATCAACCCCGCGAGCGCGCGCTGGGTAGAGGCCCTGCTCGCGGATCTGCGCGAGTGCGTGGGCAAGGCGCGCGCGATGCCGAGCGGAGAGCTCGCGTCGAAGCTGGAGCCGATGCTGAAGGGCCTCGACCCGAGCAGCCTCGGCGACGAGCAGCTTCGCGGCATGCTGGCCATGGCCGGTGCGGGCGGCAGCAGCCTGCCCGCCCGCATGGCGGAAGTGAACGAAGTGATGAATGCGCTCCCGGCGCCCCTGCGCGAGAAGCTCCTCGTCGCCTATCTGAACGAGCTCTACCGGCAGCCGGGCGGCGCTCGCTGAGGCGAAAACAGCCCCGGCCCGCGGCGCTCACGGGATGGCGAGCGTAGCCAGACCGAGCAGCAGGCCCATGGAGGCGATGTCCGTGGCCGTCGTGAGGAAGATGGACGAGGCCGTTGCGGGATCCGCCCCGAGCCGGCGCAGCAAGAGCGGGATCATCGCGCCCGAGAGCCCGCTCACGATGCACGAGAGAACCATCGCCACCCAGACCACGACCGCCAGCGTGAGCGCGTTCGGGCTGCCCTGCGCGTTCGCCACCAGAAACATGCCGACCGCTGCGCTCACGCCGACGAGCGCGCCGTTCAGCAGGCCGAGCAGCGCCTCCTTCGCCATCAGCACGCGCTCCCGTCCGCTCCGCAGCTCGCCGAGGGTCAGCCCGCGCAGCGCGACGGCCAGGGCCTGACAGCCCGTGTTCCCGGACTGGCCCGCAAGAACCGGGAGGAAGACGGCCAGCACCACCATGCGGTCGATCGTGTCCTGGAACGCGCCCACGACGCCGGCGGCGAGAAAAGCCGTCAGCAGGTTGAGCTGCAGCCAGGGATGACGGAAGCGAAGGCTGTGCTGCCATGGCGTGGACAGGCGCTCTTCCCTGCCCACACCGACCATGGCACCGGCCTGCGCGCTGATCTCGATCGCCTGCTCCTCGAAGAGCGCGCCGCCGCGAACGAGCCCCACGAGACGTCCCTCGTCGTTGCAGACAGGATACACCGGGAAATGTCGATTGAGCGTCGCCTTCCAGGCCTCGCGGAGCGGCATCTCCGGATGCAGGGAGAACGGGTCGCGCAGCATCACCTCCGCGAGCGTCTTCTCGCGGTCGGACAGCAGCAGATCGCGAAACGTGACGACGCCCACCAGCCGGGCGGCGCCATCGACGACGAAGGCGTAGGTGATGAAGGATTGCCGCACCAGCTCTCGCAGCTCCTCGGTCGCCTCTCCCACCGTCCGCCCGGGGGTGAAGACGGCGGCGGGCGCCTCCATCATGCGCCCGACGGTGTCCTTGGGGAATCCGGAGTCGAAGCTCCACTGGCCGGCGAGATCGGCAGGCAGGCGCGCAAGGATGGCGTCGCGCCGCTCCTCGCCGAGCGCGGCCAGCAGATCGACGGCCACCACCGTGCGCAGAAGCCGCAGCGCCGCGGCGATCTCGGCGTCGGGAACCTCGCGCAGGCGGCGTACCGCCTCGGACGCCGCGCAGCGAGCGATCTCGTCGGCAAGTCTCTGGGGGCGGGCGGGGCTCGTCGGGGCTTCGGTCATGCGGATCCTCGTACACCGAGGCCAAGGTAGGGGGAGGCTCCGGGGGGTCAAGCTCGTCCGGAGCTCCCGCGAAAGGCGCCCACCCGAACGCTGCGCGGCCGCCGCGACGCGTTAGCCTCTCGGGTTCGCCGAGGGGGCCTCGATGACCACGCCGCAGCGTTTCGTCCCGACCACCGCCGAGCC
>CAYOIG010000652.1:0-5887 GCA_964403915.1 uncultured Myxococcaceae bacterium | reverse complement strand
GAGTCCACGAACTCGCCGCCCTTGCCCTCGGGGCACAGGCCGAGCGCCTCGTAGGTGATCATCTCGTTGGTGGAGAAGCAGTCGTGGAGCTCCACCACGTCGACGTTCTCCGGGCCGAGCCCCGACTGCTGGTAGACCTTCTCCGCCGCCTTGCGCGTCATGTCCGAGCCGATGAGCTTGATGCAGCTCTTCTCGTCGAAGGTGCTCTTCATGTCCGTGACCATCGCCTGGCCCAGGATCTCGACGGCCTGCTTCTCTAGGCCGTGCATCTTGACGAAGTCCTCGCTGGCGAGGATGGCCGCACCCGATCCATCGGAGGTCGGGCAGCACTGGAGCTTGGTGAGCGGCTCGTAGACCATGGGCGCGCCCTTGATCTGCTCCAGAGAGTACTCGTCCTGGAACTGCGAGTAGGGATTGTTCACCGAGTGCTTGTGGTTCTTCCAGCCGATCTTCGCGAAATGCTCGGCCGTGGTGCCGTATTTCTCCATGTGCTCGCGGCCGGCGTTGCCGAAGATCTGCGTTGCCGGCGGTGCGGCCACGAACTTGCGGAGCTGCATCATGAGCGTGAAGTGTTTGTCCATCGGATTGACGCGGTCGGTCCACTTCGCGCCGAGGGAGCCCTTCTCCATCTTCTCGAATCCGAGGGCGAGGACGCAGTCGGCCAGGCCGCCCTCGACGAACTGCTTGGCCATGAACAGCGCCGTCGAGCCCGTGGAGCAGTTGTTGTTCACGTTGTAGATCGGGATGCCCGTGAGGCCGAGGGTGTAGACCGCCCGCTCGCCCGCGGTGGACTCGCCGTAGCAGTAGCCGACCGCGGCCTGTTCGATGGCGTCGTAGGGGATGCCGGCGTCGGCGAGCGCTTTTTCTCCAGCCTCCTTCGCCATGTCCGGGTAATCCCACTGCTTCGATCCCGGCTTCTCGAACTTCGTCATTCCGACGCCGACGACGTAGACCTTCCTGCCCATGGTCGAGCTCCTTTCTGTGGATGGTGTGTTCAGAGCGGGGCGGCGGCCGTCTCGGCCTCCGGCCGGCGCTCCGGCTCGGTGCTCTCTTCGAACGCCGTCTCTTCGCCGCTTGCCCGCTCCGTGCCGGCGGCCAGCGCCTGCGCCGAGTCGCCCTGCGAGAGTTCCATCATCTGCTCGGGGCACAGGGCGCGGGCTCCGTCGGCCAGATGGTCGTAGACGGCGCGATACTGGAGGGTGAGGCCGTGCACCAGCTCGGAGGTCTTGGTGAAGTGCGCTGCCACCTCTTCCCGGTAGCGGGTCGCGCCGGCCCGGACGCCGGCCAGCTCGGCTTCGAGCTCCTGACACCGCAGGCGCTCACGGCTGTTGCGGCGGGCGACCAGGATGCCGACCAGGGCACCGGCGCTCGCCGCGATGAGGAGGTCGAGGAGGTACATGGGGGGACCTTTCCGCGGGCTCTGGAGGCCCGCGGAGGGTACCGTACCGGACGCCCCGCGCGAGGAGACATCGTGGCCAGCATCTTCACCCGCATCATCCGGGGCGAGCTCCCCGGCCGCTTCGTCTGGAAGGACGAGCACGCCGTCGCATTTCTCACCATCAACCCCATCCGGCCGGGCCATACCCTCGTGGTGCCGCGGCTCGAGGTCGATCACTGGATCGACCTGGCACCGGAGCTGGCCCAGCACCTGATGCGCGTGGCGCAGCAGGTGGGCAAGGCGATCCAGACCGGCTTCCGGCCGACCCGGGTGGGGCTCATCATTGCCGGTGTCGAGGTGCCGCACGTGCACCTGCATCTCGTGCCGGTCCACGACCTGCGCGACTTCGACTTCTCGCGCGCCGACAAGAGCCCGAAGCCCGAGGCCATGGACGCTGCCGCCCGGACGATTCGCGAGCAGCTCCGGTCTCTCGGATGCTCCGAGGTCTGCGATTGAGCCTCGAGCCCGCCCCGATCCTCTTTACCCACTACGGGGAGGACTGGATTCGCGGCAGTGAGCGCTGCCTGATCGACCTGCTGACGCACATCGATCGCGGCCGATACCGGCCGGTGGTGTGGTGCAACGGCGAGACCCTCGCCGGGGAGCTGCGCGGGCTCGGCGTGCCCGTCCACGTCTCCCCCTTCAGCGTCCTCTTCCTCTGGGATCGGCCGCACTGGGCGCTCGGGAGCCATCTGCGTCTCGTGCGCGAGGGGCGTTCGCTCGTGCGCCGCTACGGCATCCGGCTGATTCATGCCAACAGCGCTGCGCCCAATCAGTGGATGCTCCCCGTGGCACGCTCGGCCGGCGTGCCGCTGCTCACCCACCTGCACGTGCCCTACATCGTGCGCGACCGGATGGCGCTCCTACTGCATCATGCGACGCTCGTCGTTGGTGTTACACACGGATGCATCGAGGGTCTGCTCGAGGATGGCATGCCCGCCGCCCGCACGAAGACCATCTACAACGGCGTCGACCCCGAGGCCTGGGGTCGCGGCGACGAGACCGGCCTCCGCTCGCAGCTCGGCATCGCGAGCGACGAGATCGTGCTGGCGCGCGTCGGCTCGCTCATCCCGCGCAAGGGCGTGGACGTCATGCTCCGGGTCTTTCAGCGGCTGCTGGCCGAGCGGCCCCGGTGCCGGCTGCTCGTGGCAGGCGAGGGACCCGAACGCGGACGGCTCGAGACGATGGCGGGCGAGCTCGGCATCGCATCGCGCGTCCACTTCCTCGGTTTCGTTCCGTCGAGCGGCGCGTTGCTGCGCGACGCGACGGACATCGCCGTCTCCCCCGCCCGCCTCGAGGGCTTCGGGCTCACCGTGATCGAGGCCGGCCTCGCAGCGCGGCCCGTCGTCGCCACGAATACCACCGGCATGACCGAGATCCTGCGCTCGGGAGAGAACGGCGTCATCGTGCCGGTGGGAGACGAGACGGCGCTGCTCGCGGCCCTGCGCGAGCTGGTCGACCGGAAGGATCTTCGCGAGCGCTACGGCAGCGCCCTCTTCGCGACGGTGCAGGAGCGCTTCCTCACCGCGAGCTACGTGCGGGCCTTCGAGCAGACCTACGACGCGCTGCTCAAAGGCAATCCGCGCGACTGGGGCTGGCGCGGCCCCTGGTCTTCGCCGTCGATCTACTCGCGCTGGATCGCGCAGGCGCTGGAGCGCAGGTGGCGGGGAGCGGTCACCCGATGAGGACGTCTCCCGAGCGATAGCGAAGCAGCGGCGGCCCCGCGGCACGCAGGCCCAGCTCGAAGACCAGCCCCTCGGGCGCGTGCCCGCTGCAGCGCATGGTCCCGGCGTGGATGCCCCGCAGGTGGTGGTACGCACAGAGCGTGGTGCGATTCCAAGGCTCATCGGGCCCACCGGCGGATTGGAAGACGACGTGATGGGACTGAAGATTCCGTCGCGACGTGCAGCCCGGCGTCGTGCAGCGGAACTCGTCGCGGACGAAGTCGGCATAGTCGTGGAACTGTGCTCCCTGCTCCTCCCATGCCGAGATCACGTGGTCGAGCATCCAGAGCAGGGCGTCGGTGGCGCTCGGCCTCTTCTGCTTCCCGGCTTCGAGGTGGAGACGCGCGGCCTCGAGCGCCATGAGAAACACGTTGGCCGCCTCCGGGGGAGCGGTGAAGGTGATCGTGTCGCGCGCCATGTCGCGAGTGCCGAGCACGTCTTCGAGCCGGCGCAGCGTCACGCCCTGCGCGAAGGCGATGGCCTCGGGCTGCTGCGCGGGGGACACGGCCTCCGAGACGAGGCAGGCCTGCTTCGGCGTGAGCGTCCCGTCGCGAAACGCATTGGCCACCGCGCTGCCCGCCGGGCCGAGGCGGGCCATCCGAACCCAGCGGCGTGCCGTACGCGGGGAGATATCGACTCGCTCCTCCACGTAGCGCTCGAAGCAGGTGAAGCCGAGCTCGCGGTAGAGCCTGCGCTCCAGGACCTGGCGCAGGATGCGGGCCAGATCGTGATCGATGCGTTGCAGGCGCTTCATCGCGCAGCGCAGCGCCCCATCGAGGGCATGGGGAGAGGCCGTCTCGGCCCAGTCGCCGAGGCGCACGAGGTCGGCTTCGCTGACGGCATGGCGGCGATCCCAGCGCAGGAGCGTGAACGCCTGGCCGCGAAGGCCGTGCTCACCGGAGGGCGGCTCCATCGCGCGCAATCCGTTCTTCGCGCGCTGCGCTCCGAAATCCGCCGCGGACCGACTCGCCCCCGCAGCCTTCGCGACGAGGCCGGGCGGAATCGCTCCCAAGGCCTCGGCGGCAATGCTCTCGGCGCACTCCCAGACGGGAAGGGCCTCGCCCGCCATGCGGCGCGCGAGCTCGAGTGCCGCCAGCCAGCGCCCCTGCTGCGCCGCGGGGAGGGGCACGCAGACGCGGACGCGCTCGGCAGAATCGGACTCCTGCGTCGGCGCAGCACCGAATGCCGCGTGCAGCATCGCCTCGGCCGCGCAGACGGTGCGCCCGCTCAGCGCGGTGGCGAACGCCTCGTCGGTCTCGAGCGACGCATGGACAACGGCGCGGCGCGCTACCGACCACGAGACCTCGCCCGAGAGAACCGCGGCTCGAAGCTTCGGGAGCCCCGCCAGCGCCTCCCAGACGCGCGCCCACTCACGAAGGGCGTGGGCGGTCACGCCCAGCCGCTCGCGCGCGTAGTCGCCGAGGCAGCGGAAGGCGAGCGTCTCGTAGACACGGCGCTTCACCAGCCGCAGTGACAGCAGGCCCAGCGCGGGGCGCAGCGCCGCCCGCTCGGCGACGAGGAACTGCACGCGCCCGTCGGCATCGCGGCCGCGCAGGTAGGCCAGCGCCACCGGGGAAGGCGGCGGGGGCGGACGCACCGTATGCGCCGGGAAGGGCGGCGGGGGCGCCGCTACATCTCGGATGGACCGCTCGCGGCCCGCAGCGGGAGAGCGAGAGGGCATGTGCTCACCGTTCGGGACCGGTGGGGCGACAGGAGAAATGTATGCGAATAAAAACCGAATGTCAAGGGGCCTCTTGCCAGCGAATCGGCCCTCGCCTACATTTTCGTAGATTCGAGGTCCCGCCCATGGCCGACACACAGATCTCCGCCTACGTATCCGAGGCGACCCGGCAGCAGGTCGAGCGCTACGCCGAGGCGCACGGAGTCAAGAAGGGCTACCTCGTCGAGGAGGCGCTCCTGCACCACCTGCAGGCCTTGCGCGAGCTGCCCGCCGACATCGTGATTCCGCCGCGTCTCACGGTCACGGCCGATTCGTTCGAGACCGTGGCCCGGCTCGTCAAGAAGCCTCGCAGGCCGACCAAGGCGCTCCGCGCCCTGGTGGCCGGCAAGCGCGCTGGCGGAGAGCCCTGAGGCGAGGTGGCCGTCAGAGTACGACGTCTCGAGCCCGGTGACGATCGGGCCGCATTCCGGTCCGGCAACGTCGAGCTAGATCGTTTCTTTCTCCGCTACGCCGGACAGAACCAGTTCCGCCACCATATCGGTACCACCTACGTCGCCATCGACCAGGTGGGGGCCATCGCCGGGTTCGCGACCGTGGCAGCGTCCGAGATCGTTCCGGAAGCGATGACTCCTTCGAGGCGAAAGCGGATGCCGCGGTATCCGTTGCCCGCGCTCCGCCTCGCGCGGCTCGCAGTGGACGAGCGGTCGAGGGGCAAGGGCATCGGCGCTGCCCTGCTACGCGCGGTCTTCGTGCTCGCGGAACGAATGGCAGACGACTTCGGCTGTGTCGGGGTGCTGGTCGACGCGAAGCCAGAGGCCGTGGCGTTCTACGAGCAGCTGGGGTTCCTGTTGCTCGTGAGCGTGGCGGGTGAGCTCGGAGACCGTCCGCAACCCGTTCCGATGTTCCTCGAGCTCGGCCGGATCCTGCGGGCGAAGTAGCGCCCTCGAGAGGCTGACCTCTTCTCGCCTCCGTCGCCGGGTTCGCCTCAGCGGCGCCGCAGCCGGGCCGCGACGAGCAGCAGGCCGGCGCCGTAGACGAGTGCCG
>CAYOIG010000651.1:0-2369 GCA_964403915.1 uncultured Myxococcaceae bacterium | reverse complement strand
GAGCTGCTGCGGCTCGAAGCCGAGCTTCGTCATGTCGAGCTGCAGGTTCGATTTGTCGAGGAGCCGCAGCACGACCTTCTCGCCAAAGAGCGTCGGCAGCACCGAGACGCGATAGTCCATCTCCTTCCCGCGGCCCATCTTCAGCTTGATGCGCCCGTCCTGGGGCAGACGGCGCTCGGCGATGTCGAGCTCCGACATGATCTTGAGCCGCGAGGTGATCGCATTCTTGAGCTTGAGCGGAGGCTTCATCACCTCGTAGAGCAGTCCGTCGATCCGGTATCGCACACGGAACGACTTCTCGTAGGGCTCGATGTGGATGTCCGAGGCGCCGCGCTTGACTGCATCGGTGAGAATCAGGTTCACCAGCTTGACGACGGGCGCGTCCTCGGACTCGCGAGCGAGTTCGCCGACATCGAGATCGTCCGCGTCCTGGACCACCTCGAAATCCGAGTCGTCGAAGCCCTCCATCACGTTGGAGAGGTCTTCGCCCTGATCGTAGGCGCGCTCGATCGCGCGCCGGATGGCCTCCTCCGAGGCCACGACGACCTCGATGTTGTAGCCGGTGAGGAACTTGATGTCGTCGATGGCGAAGATGTTCGACGGATCTGCGGTCGCGAGAATCAGCGTCGATCCGGCCCGGTTGACGGGCACGACCGTGTGCTTGTTGGCGACGTCCTCGGGGATCAGCTTGATGACGGCGGGGTCGATCTCGAACTCATCGAGGTTGACCGCGGGGACGCCGTATTGCTTCGCGACGAAGTCGCTGAGCTCGGCCTCTTGCAGGAAGCCGAGCTTGGTGATCTGCGCCCCGAGACGCCCGCCGCGGGTCTTGGTCTCGTCGCGGGCCTTGCGGAGCTGCTCCGAGGTGAGGAGGTTCTCCCGGACGAGAAGCTCTCCGATCCGCTCGTTCACCGCGCGAGCTCCCCTTCCGCCTTCCGGTAACGCAGCCGGGTGGCAACTCTCCTGCCGTGGGCAGGAAGGCCCTCGAGACTCGCCCGTCTATCGGCGGTCCTCGCCCCCGTCTTGATCCGAGGACGCGGCCTCGAGACCAGCGCGCAGACCCGCACGGCCGAAGGGCAACAGCGCGAGGCCGAGCCCCGTGACGGTGATCCAGAAGGTGCCGTGGACGAGGACGGCCATGGCGAAGGCGCGCGAGTCGGGCACCCCGAAGACGCCGAGGGCTTCCTTGCAGGCGAGGTGGAAGGTGCCGAAGAACCCGGGCGCTGCCGGGATTGCCACGGCAAGGCCGACGGCCGCGAGCGTCACGTACGCGGCGGCCAGCGTCCGCGTCACGGAGCCGAGATCGATGTCGAGGGCGAGCGTTCCGGCGTAGAAGGGAATCACGGAGACTACCGCCCAGAGAAGCACCGAGTCGACGCTCACCCAGAACAGGTGAGAGCCGCCGCGAAGCGAGCCGAGGCCCTTCGCGAAGCGCTGCAGCAGTCCCTCGACCTGCTCCGAGAGCCGGGCAGGCAGGACGAGCGTCAGCGTGCGGTGCATGAAGCGGAGCGCCTGCTCGGGGGCGATGCGCAGCCAGACGAGGATCGCCACCGGAAGGATGAGCGCGATCAGGAGCGACACTGCTGCGCCGGCCATGAGGCCGCCACCGAGCGCGCGGGTTCCGCTCGCCCAGAGGACGACCGACGCGAGCGCGAGAAACGTGATCGAGTCGATCACCCGCTCGAGGACCACGGTGCCGAGAATGCCCGCCCCGCTGGCACCGGTCTCCCGGGACAGCACCCAGGCGCGCACGACCTCGCCCGCCCGGCCAGGCAGCAGGTTGTTGGCCATGAATCCGATGCTGGTGGCACGAAACAGGGGAAAGACGGCGATCGGCTGGATCACGTCCGTCAGATGCCGCCAGCGACGGGCACGCAGGTAGATGGCCGCGATCTGTGCCGGCACGCCGAGCACCAGCAGCACCGGCCAGTTCGTCCCTGCGAGAACCGCGCCGACCTCGCGCAGCGGCACGTCCCGGACCGCGAGCCACAGACACAGCGCCGTGACGCCCAGCCCCACGATCCACATCAGCGTGCGCCGACGGGCCGTTCGGGGCGGCGCGGCGTCCGCGACCGTCTGGGGCTCCGGGGTCGAGGGCGCCGTCATGCGCCCTTCAGCCGGCGCCGCGTCTCATCGACGTCGGCCGCGATCTGGAGGCGCAGCGCATCTCCGCTCGCAAATCGCTGCTCCGGGCGGAGGCGCGCGAGAAACGAGACCTCGATGCGGCGGCCGTAGGCGTCGCCCCCGAAATCGAGCAGGTGACTCTCGCAAACGATGCGCTCGCCTGCATCGAAGGTCGGGCGACTTCCGACGTTCGTGACCGCGCCGAAGAGGGTGCCTCGAGGGGGCGCGCCGTCGTCGAGGAAGCG
>CAYOIG010000650.1:0-2149 GCA_964403915.1 uncultured Myxococcaceae bacterium | reverse complement strand
GCCTCGCCCTCGATGTCCTCGGCCACGATCAGGAGCGGCTTGCCCCCGCGCGCGACCTGCTCGAGCAGCGGCAGCATGTCCTTCATGCTCGAGATCTTCTTCTCGTGCAGCAGGATCACGCAGTCGTCGAGGACGGCCTCCATGCGCTCGGGGTCCGTCACGAAGTAGGGCGAGAGATAGCCGCGGTCGAACTGCATGCCCTCGACCACGTCGAGGACGGTCTCCATCGACTTCGCCTCTTCGACGGTGATCACGCCTTCCTTGCCGACCTTCTCCATGGCCTGCGAGATGATCTTGCCGATCGTCTCGTCGCCGTTGGCGGAGATGGTGCCGACCTGGGCGATCTCGCCCGAGTCGCGCGTGGGCTTCGACATCTTCTTGAGCTCGTCGACCAGGGCGCCGACGGCCTTGTCGATGCCGCGCTTGAGCTCCATCGGGTTCATGCCCGCCACCACCATCTTGCTGCCCTCGCGGAAGATCGCCTGGGCGAGCACGGTGGCGGTGGTGGTGCCGTCGCCTGCGACGTCCGAGGTCTTGCTGGCGACCTCGCGAACCATCTGGGCGCCCATGTTCTCGAACCGGTCCTCGAACTCGATTTCCTTGGCGACCGTGACGCCGTCCTTGGTCACCGTGGGCGAGCCGAAGCTCTTCTCGATCACGACGTTGCGGCCCTTCGGGCCGAGCGTCACGCGGACTGCATTCGCGAGCTGGTTGACGCCCGAGAGCAGCTTGGCGCGCGCTTCCTGGTCGAACTTGATCTCTTTGGCCATGTGGCTGTGACTCCGATCGGAAAGTTGGGGGGTGAGTTACTCGAGGATGCCGAGGACGTCGTCCTCGCGGATGATCAGGTGCTCCTCACCCTCGATGTTGATCTCGCTGCCCGAGTACTTGCTGAAGAGCACGCGGTCGCCCTTCTTGACCTCGGGCGTCTGGAGCTTCCCGTCGTCCGTGATCTTGCCCTTGCCAACGGCGATGACCCGACCCTCCTGCGGCTTCTCCTTCGCCGTGTCGGGGATGATGATCCCACCCTTGGTCTTCGCCTCTTCGTCGACGCGCTTCACGATGATGCGGTCCTGAAGCGGACGGATCTTCATTGATTCGACTCCTCCTGCGTGCCCCTCCGGGGGCTGGGCTGTTCGGTTTCGCTGCGGATGCCGGGGGATGACCACGCCGGCGGGCCGCGTGGCACTCTCGGACCGAGAGTGCCAGAGCGCGGCGAATGTATGCACCGGGCGGGGGGGGTGCAAGGGCAAGGGGGACCGGACGGCCCGATCATCCCTTGACGTGAGCCGCCGAATGCCCGATTTTCGCGGCGAAAAGAGGGCGAAAATGGCACTCACGCGGCGACAGCGTCAGGTCTTCGACGTGGTTCGGAGCTTCATCTCCCGCGAGGGCTATTCCCCGAGCCTCGAGGAGATCGGCGACGCCCTTGGCCTCTCCTCGGTCGCCACCGTGCACCGCCACGTGGCGCGGCTCACCGAGAAGGGCCTGCTGCGAAAGGATCCGAATCGCTCGCGTTCGGTCGAGGTCGTCGAGCCCGAGCCCCCGGCGGCCGTGGCGCTCCCCCTGCTCGGGACGGTGGCGGCCGGGGCTCCGATCGAGGTCTTCGAGGATTCCGAGACCATCGCCGTCCCGCGAGAGCTGGTAGGGCGGCGGCGCGGAGCCTTCGTGCTCCAGGTGCGCGGCGACTCGATGATCGACGAGCAGATTCGCGACGGCGACTACGTCGTCATCGAGAGCCGGCCCGAGGCCCGGGACGGCGAGGTGGTGGTCGCGCTGGTGCGGGGCCGGGAGGCGACGCTGAAGCGGCTCCGGCGCAAGGGCGATCGCGTACTGCTCGTGCCGGCCAATCCCTCGCTGCGGCCGATCGATCTCCCGGCGGCCGACGTCCAGATCCGGGGCGTCGTGCGCGGCCTCCTGCGCCACTACGCCCGGCCGCCCGTCTCGCGCGCCCGTTGACGACGCCTCTCCCCCGGCTAGTCTCGACGGGGTTCACCTTCATTTTCGAGGGGTTGCGCTCTGGTACGCCTGACCCGAGCCGTCGAGTTCTCGGCCTCCCTGCGCTATCGGCGCCCGGAACTCTCGGCCGCCGAGAATCTGCGCCTGTTCGGCCCGTGCGCGCGGCCCCACGGGCACAACTACCGCCTCG
>CAYOIG010000649.1:0-4191 GCA_964403915.1 uncultured Myxococcaceae bacterium | reverse complement strand
AAGCGCCGCGCAGGAGGGACCGAGGCCGCATGGCTGCCGCAGTTCAGCGCCCGATCCGGCTCGTTGCCGTGGCGGGCGCTCGCCCGAACTTCATGAAGATCGCGCCTCTCCTGCGGGAGCTCGACGCCCGGCCCGGGTTCGAGACCCTCCTGGTCCACACGGGCCAGCACTACGACGCGGCCATGTCGTCGAACTTCTTCCGCGATCTCGGGATTCGCGAGCCCGACGTGAACCTCGGGGTCGGCTCGGGAAGCCAGGCCGAGCAGACGGCCGAGGTGCTCCGAAAGATCGAGGCCGTGCTCCTCGAGCACCGGCCCGATGCGGTGGTCGTGGTGGGTGACGTCAACTCGACCCTCGCCGCGAGCCTTGCCGCCGCCAAGCTCTGCATCCCCGTGGCCCACGTGGAGGCGGGGCTTCGCTCCTTCGACCGGACCATGCCCGAGGAGGTGAACCGCCTCGTCACCGACGTGCTGGCACACTGGCTGTTCACCAGCGAGCCTTCCGGGGAGGAGAACCTGGCGCGGGAGGGGGTGCCGGCCGGGCAGGTGCACTTCGTCGGCAACATCATGATCGACACGCTGCGCGCGAATCTCGAGCGGGCCCGCTCCCTCGACGTGCTGGAGCGCATGGGCCTCGCTCCCGGCGGCTATGCCGTCCTCACCCTTCACCGGCCCGCGAACGTGGACGATCCGGAACGGCTGGCAGGTCTGTTCGGGGTGCTGGAGGAGATCCACGAGCGGATCCCGGTCGTCTTTCCCGTCCATCCCCGCACCCAGGCCTCGATCGCCCGCCTGCTCGGCGGGCGATCGCCTCGGCTGCTGATGACCGAGCCCCTCGGCTACCTCGAGTTTCTGCGCCTGCTCGCCGATGCGAAGCTGGTGCTCACCGACTCGGGCGGCGTGCAGGAGGAGACCACCGTTCTCGGGGTTCCCTGTCTCACCCTGCGCACCAACACCGAGCGGCCCGTGACGGTCACGCAGGGCACGAACGTGATCGTGGGCCAGGATCCGGCCCGCATCCGCGAGGCGGCGCTCGCGTCCCTCTCGGGCGCTGGCAAGAAGGGCCGCGTGCCCGACCTCTGGGACGGCACCACGGCAGGCCGGATCGTGGACGTGCTGGAGCGAGACCTCGGAGGGTGCCGGTGAACGCTTCGGAGCGACTCCCCTTTTACCGCAAGCTCTACGCTGGGTGGATGGTGATCGTCGGGCGCTTTGCCTTCGTGCAGACCCTCGTCATCCTCACCCTCTTCTACGTGCTCCTGATCGGGCCCTGGGGTCTCGGGGCAACGCTTCTCAGACGGGACCTGCTCGACAAGCGGCGGCTTCGGGAGCCGGGCTCCGCCTGGCGCGAGGCCGACAGCGCGAAGCCCGATCTCGAGCGGGCCCAGCACCAGTTCTGATACTCCGGATGACAGGATCCGAGGAGCCAGCCGTGAACATCCTGGGCATCTCCTGCTTCTACCACGACGCGGCCGCAGCGCTGCTGCGCGACGGCCAGCTCGTCGCCGCGGCCCACGAGGAGCGCTTCACCCGCAAGCGCCACGACCCCGACGTTCCGAAGCAGGCCGTCGCCTACTGTCTCCGAGAGGCCGGGCTCGAGATCGGTGACGTCGACTACCTGGTCTTCTACGACAAGCCCTTCGTCAAGTTCGAGCGCATCCTTCTCACCTACCTCGCGACCTTCCCGCGCTCGCTCGCCTCGTTCACGAAGGCGATCCCGGTGTGGATGCGCGAGAAGCTGTGGGTGCCGAAGCAGCTCCAGAAGCATCTCGGCTTCGAGGGCGAGGTGCTCTTCGCCGAGCACCACCAATCGCACGCAGCCTCGGCCTTCCTGCCCTCCCCCTTCGAAGAGGCCGCGATCCTCACGCTCGACGGCGTGGGCGAGTGGGCCACCGCGACGCAGGGCGTCGGCCGCGGGAACAGCTTCGAGCTGATCCACGAGATCCGCTTCCCGCACTCGCTGGGGCTGCTCTACAGCGCCTTCACCTACTACCTCGGCTTCAAGGTGAACAGCGCCGAATACAAGGTGATGGGCGCCGCGCCCTATGGAAAGCCGAAGTACTACGACGAGATCCTCGAGGAGCTGGTCGATCTGCGCGAGGACGGCTCCTTCAAGCTCAACATGAAGTACTTCGCCTACGATTACGGCCTCACCATGACGAACGCCCGCTTCGCGAAGCTCTTCGGGCACCCGGTGCGCGAGGGCGAGTCGAAGATGGAGGAGTTCCACTGGGACATGGCCGCGAGCGTGCAGAAGGTGACGGAGGAGATCGTGCTACGCATGGCGCGCGACCTGCACCGCAAGACGGGCCTGAAGAACCTCTGCATGGCGGGCGGCGTGGCCCTCAACTGCGTGGCCAACGGGCGCGTGGTGCGAGAGGGCCCGTTCGAGAACCTATGGGTGCAGCCGGCGGCGGGCGATGCCGGCGGAGCCCTCGGCGCGGCGCTCTTCGCGCACAATGCCGTGCTCGGCAACCCACGCAGCGTCCGCATGGAGCACGCCTTCTGGGGCCCCGCCTTCTCGGACGACGAGATCCAGCGCTTCCTCGACGCGCGCAGGCTCCCCTACACGAAGCTCTCGCGCGAGGCGATGATCCGCGAGACCGCCCGGCACCTCGACGAGAAGCAGGCCGTGGTCGGCTGGTTCCAGGGCCGCATGGAGTGGGGCCCCCGCTCGCTCGGCGCGCGCAGCATCCTGGCCGACGCACGCAACGAGGAGAACTGGACGCGCGTCAATCTCAAGATCAAGTTCCGCGAGAGCTTCCGGCCCTTCGCGCCCGCCGTTCTCGAGGAGAAGTGCGCCGAGTGGTTCGATCTCGACCGCGAGAGCCCCTACATGCTGCTCGTCTGTCAGGTGCGGCCCGACCGCAAGATCCCGGCGGTCACGCACAAGGACGGCTCGGCGCGCGTGCAGACGGTGCGGCGCGACCAGCAGGCGGAGTTCTACGACCTCATCGCCGAGTTCGATCGCCGCACGAATTGCCCGGTGATCATCAACACGTCCTTCAACGTGCGGGGAGAGCCCATCGTCTGCACGCCCGAGGATGCCTATCTCTGCTTCATGCGAACGAACATGGACCTGCTCGTTCTGGGGAACTTCCTGCTCGAGAAGAAGGACCAGCCCGAGCTGAAGGAAGACTTCGACTGGCGCGAGAAGTACGCGCTCGACTGAGCTCGGCGCGAGGGGAGCTAGAACATGGCCAAGGCCTCGAAGAGTGGCGCTCTCTCGATCTTCGGCGAGCTGTGGACCTTCATGCGCGTGCGCAAGAAATGGTGGCTCGGACCGATCATCTTCACGATGCTGCTGCTCACCGTGCTGATCGTCCTCACCGAGGGCTCGGCGGTGGCTCCGTTCATCTACGCCCTGTTCTGAGCGCCGCGTGGCGGCTGCACGAGGTGCCATGTCCGAGGGTCTCACAGGAGAAGCCGCACAGGCGAGTGCCCCTGCCATGATGGCTGCGGGCGAGGGGTCACGTCGTGCGCGGCTCGTCGTCGGGGCCGTCGTGCTCGGTCTCGCCATCGCGATCTATACCCCCATCCTGCGGGGCCTCGTCGGCAACTGGATCGAGAACGAGGACTATTCGCACGGCTTCCTGATCGTGCCGCTGTCGCTCTACTTCATCTGGGAGCGGCGCGAGCGCCTGGCGAGCCTACCGATCGAGCCGAGCTGGTGGGGGCTGCCGCTGCTCCTGCTCTCGAGCGTCACGCTCTTCATCGGACGCCTCGGCGTCGAGTACATGAACCTGCGCGTCTCGTTCGTGCTGCTCCTGAACGGCCTCGCGCTGCTGCTTCTCGGGCGTCGCATGTACCGCGCGCTGGCGTTCCCGCTGCTCTTCCTATTTCTCATGGTCCCGCTGCCCCAGTCGATCGTGAACACCATCGCCTTCCCGCTCCAGCTCATTGCTGCGGGCCTGGCCGTCGAGGGCCTGCACCTGATCGGTGTGCCGGCGCTGGTGGAGGGCAACATCATCCACCTCTCCAACGGGCCCCTCTTCGTGGCCGACGCGTGCAGCGGCCTGCGGTCGCTGATGGCCCTCATCACGCTGGGCGTGGTCTTCGCCTACTTCTTCCGGCGCAACCTCGTGGAGCGCCTCATCATCGTCGCCTCGACGATCCCGATCGCCATCGTCGTCAACGCGTTCCGCGTCGCCCTCACAGGAGTGCTGGCCTACTACTTCGGGCAGGAGGCGGC
>CAYOIG010000648.1:0-2013 GCA_964403915.1 uncultured Myxococcaceae bacterium | reverse complement strand
GCTGCGGGAGGTCCCGGGCGCGATCGTCTTTCTCGGCGCGAGGCCGGAGGGCAAGGAGGGCGGGCCGCTTCACTCGAACCGGATGCTGCTGGACGAGTCGGCCCTCGCCACGGGAATCGCGCTCCATGCCGCCGTGGCGCTCCGCTACCTCGAGTGCGGCGGGCAGCTCGAGGCGCCTCGTCCCGCGGCATGAGTCTGCCGCCGCGGGCGTGGCGCACGCTCTACAACGTCGCGGACGCGCTCCGGCCCGCGCCCGCGGGCGGTGTGGCCGTCGACATCGCGCCCGCCGTGGAGGCGATGCTGGCGACCCCCGGCGAGGCGCAGGCGCTGCGCCGGATGCTCTGGCTCCTCGAGGTCGAGGTGCGCCTGCTCCGTGCGCCCGTGCGGGGCTTCTGCTGGCTCTCGCGCGAGGAGCGCCGCGCGGCGCTCGCGCGCATGCAGCGCAGCCCCTTCCCGTGGCGGCGCCGCGCGTTCGCACGGCTCGCGGCGATCGTCGACGCGGGGCACGCGCCTCACTCCTTGCCGGGCGCGTAGTACTCGAAATCCACCAGGTTCTCGCGCAGGTAATCGCGCAGGCGCGAGACCACGCGCGCCTCGAGCTGCCGCACGCGCTCGCGGGAGACGCCGAGATCCGTTCCCATCTCCTGCAGCGTGCGCGGCTCCTCGGCCAGGATGCGCTGCTCCACGATCTGTCGGTCTCGCGCCTCGAGGCCCCGGGCGAAGTCGTGCACCTTCTCGAGGAAGACCCGGCGCAGCTCGCCGTCGGCCACGCGCTCCTCGACGCTCGCACCCGGGCCCGACAGGAAATCGCCGACGACGGCGTCCCCTTCTCCATGGTGTGCCGGCGCATCGAGCGAGAGATCGCTCTCGCCGAGGCGCTGCTCCATGTCGCGGACGTCGTCCTCCGAGACGTCGAGGCGTTCGGCGATCAGCTTCGGCTCCACGTCGAAGCCCTGGGCCTCGAGCGCGCGCTTCTCCTTGTTGAGCCGGAAGAAGAGCTTGCGCTGCGCGCGCGTGGTGCCGAGCCGCACGAGGCGGATGTTGTCGAGCAGATACTTGAGGATGTAGGCGCGGATCCAGTAGGCGGCGTAGGACGAGAGCTTCACGCCCTGATACGGGTCGTAGCGCTTCACGGCCTGCATCAGGCCGACGTTGCCCTCCTGGATGAGGTCGAGGACGTTGGTCCAGGCGCGGCGATACTCCATGGCGATCTTGACGACGAGGCGAAGGTTCGCGAGCACGAGCAGGCGCGCCGCGTCGACGTCGCCCTCCTCGACGAGCCTGACCGCGAGGCCGTGCTCCTCCTCGCGCGAGAGGGGCTTGTGCTCGCGCAGCTCGGCGAAGTAGCGGCTGAGGCCATCGCCGCGCTCGAGGGCGCGACCTGCCGGCGCGGGCAGCGCGGGCGCTCGCCCGGGCACCGACGGCCCACGCGTCTGGGGGGGGTCCGAGGTCAACCGGGCAACTCCTCGGCGGCTTCCGCGGCAGGGTAGCGGCCGGCGCCCGCTGGCTACAGAGCGCGGAAAAGAAGAAGGGCGAGGCCGGCACCGGGCCGACCCCGCCCTCGATCGAGGCGGATCGAAGCGGAGAGGCTAGGCCTTCTTGCTCCAGGACGTGCACCAGCCCTTGGCGCAGACGTTCTTGCCCTGGAAGAGCTGGCAGACGCCGGCCTTTCCGTCGGCGTTCGCCGTGTAGAACATGCAGTTCGAGCAGATGGCATCGGCCTGCTTGCGCGCCGGGTTCTTCGTGGCGTCGCAGAAGTACCCGAGCGCTGCGGCCGTCGGATCCTTTTCGTCCACCATCGGCAGATCGGCAGCGTGCGCAGCGCCCGCCAGCAGCGACGATGCGAACGGTGCGGCGGCGAGCCCCAGCGCCGCGATCTTCAGCAGGCGGCGGCGGTCGGAATCGGGAGCCCCGGTCGAGCGAGACATGAGCAACCTCCTTGTATGGAAACCCGCGCAGGGTATAGCAGCCGCCCAAAGCGCGGCCAGCGCCGGGAAGCCTAGCCTCGCGCGC
>CAYOIG010000647.1:0-2424 GCA_964403915.1 uncultured Myxococcaceae bacterium | reverse complement strand
CGCAGCAGGATTTCGCGGACTACGCGCTGGTTGCCTTCCAGGAGGGCAGCCTCCACACGCAGCTCGTAACAGCGGCTGGCAGCCCAGGATTCTTTGGGAGCCTCTTCTCCAAGGGTCCGCCGACCGACCCTGTCTACGAAGGCAACGTGGAGTGGGCCGGCGCACAGAGCCGCTACTTCCTCGCGGCCATGCTCCCGGACCTCGCACGCGACGCCTCGACGCGGTTCGTGACGCGACGGCCAGGCGAGGCGGCAGAGACGGCGCTTTCGTTCAGGCCGATCTCGATCCCGCCAGGCCAGAGCGCCGAGCGCGAGATCCGTGTCTACATCGGGCCGAAGCTGGCAGCGTCGCTCGAGGCAGTGGGAAGCAATCTCGACCGCTCCATCGATCTCGGTTACAGCTGGATGACACCCCTGACGAAGCTCTTCGTCTGGCTGCTCCGGGCTCTCTATGCCCTGATTCCGAACTACGGTGTCGCGATCATTCTTCTCACGGTGCTGGTGCGGGTAGTGACGGCGCCGCTCACCAGCCGGCAGATGAACTCGATGAAGCGGATGCAGGCGCTGCAGCCGCGGATCAAGGCGCTGCAGGAGAAGTACGCGGACGATCGTTCGAAGCAGTCGGAAGAGATGATGAAGATCTACCGGGAATCAGGCGTGAACCCGCTCGGGGGCTGCCTGCCGATCCTGCTGCAGTTCCCGGTTTTCGTCGGGCTCTACTATGCGCTGCAGAGCTCGATCGAGCTGCGTCAGGCGCCGTTCTTCGGCTGGATGAACGATCTGTCCGCGCCGGAGACGCTGTTCACGGTGCCTGGCATCGACCTTCCGGTCCGTTTGCTGCCGCTGCTCATGGGCGGCAGCATGGTGCTGCAACAGAAGCTTTCACCGCAGCCGGGCGCCGACCCTGCCCAGCAGCGCATGATGATGACGATCATGCCCGTCATGTTCACGGTCTTGTTCTACACGTTCCCGTCAGGGCTCGTGCTGTACTGGCTCGTGAGCAACCTCCTGGCCTCCGGGCACCAATACTGGCTGACCCGCACACCGGCTCCGGTCGTCGAGGCCGTCGTGCCATCGAGCCGAGAGCGCAGCAAGCGATAGGAGAATCCATGTACGACGCGAGAAGCGAGGCGCGTGAGTTCGTCGGCGCCACGGAGAGCGAGGCGATCGCGAGGGCCTGCACCTACTTCGGAACCGACGAGGCAGGGCTGCGGGTTCGTCAGCCCGAGTCCGGAGAGGTCTATGGCCTCGCCGCGAGAGTGGTCATCGTCGCGATGCCGGCTGGGGTCACCCCCCGGCGGAGCGCTCCGGCTGCCGGGGGCTCCCGGCGCGACGAGGCGCCGCGTCGGGATCGCGGCGACCGCGGCCCCCGGGAAGGCCGGGACGGAGGCCGAGAGGGCCGCCGCGAGGGTGGCCGCGATGGGCGGCGCGATCGGGAGGGCGGCCGTCCGCCCCGCGACTTCGAACGCAGCCCGCGGCCGGCACCGGCGGAGCCGGCAGAGACGGGCCCGTCGGTCGGCACCGCGCAGGGAACTCTCGGCGATTCCGGGAGATTCGTGCAGGGGGTCGTAGAGCGGCTCGGGCTTGGATCCTTCGAAGTCGCCGAGGCGCAGGACGGTGAGCTCACCGTGGTGCAGCTGCGCGGCGCCGCGGCTTCGCAGCTTGGCGGCGGCGACGGCCGGGCCCTCGACGCTTTGCAGTTCCTGGCCAATCAGGTGGCCTTCCGGCTCGACGAGAGCGCCCGCCGGGTGGTGATCGACGCCGAGGGGGATGGTGAAGGCCGCGAGGGTCATCTCGAACGGCTTGCGGAGCGAGCGGCGCAGCGCGCACGCGAAACCGGCCGCTCGGTCGCTCTCGATCCGATGAATCCCCGTGACCGGCGCGTCATCCATGTTGCGCTGCGTGAGGCCGATGGGATCGCGACCATGAGCGTTGGGAGCGGTCGCTACCGGCAGGTGGTCGTCGTGCCGGAGGGGGCCCCGGAGTACGAGCAGGCCCGGCTTCAGGCCGAGAGCCCTGCCCACGGCAACGGCTGAAACGTTCCACGTGGAACGCGCCCGTCGCGCGTTCCACGTGGAACGGAGCCGATTGCATTGCCGGACGTTCCACGTGGAACGTCCGTGACGTCGACCTGGGACCGTGAGGCAGCCCGCCAGCGACTCGAGGGCGCCCTCGAAGCGCTGACCCTGCGGCCTCCTCCAGCTGCATCGGACCAGCTTCTCGACCTGTGTGAGCTACTCGCTTCCTGGGCCGGTCAGATCAGCCTGACAGCGCATCGAACGCCGGGAGCCATTCTCGATCGGCTGGTTCTGGACGCCGCCGCCCTCGGCAGCGAGCTACCGCCGGCGGCCGCGGTGGCCGATCTTGGCGCCGGCGCCGGATTTCCCGGGCTCCCGCTCGCGACCGATCTGCGCTTCCTTCAGCT
>CAYOIG010000646.1:0-2871 GCA_964403915.1 uncultured Myxococcaceae bacterium | reverse complement strand
GGCCAGCAGATCAACGTCTTCGACATCTCGACCCTGCGGACGGGCCAGGGGCGCGGCGGCTTCGAGTTCTCGCTCCGCGGCAACCTCTCCCTCGCCGAACTCGACCGTCTCGCGGACGAGCTCATGCGCCGCCTCGCCGCGGAAGGCGGCATCGTGGAGCTCGACAAGAGCCTCAAGCTCGGGCTGCCGGAGCTGCGGGTCGTGCCCGACCGCGAGAAGGCCTCGGCCCTCGGCGTGAACGCGCAGGCCCTCGCCACGGCCGTGCAGGCCATGATCGGCGGCCTCGACGTCGCGACCTTCAAGGAGGGCGGGCATCGCTTCGACATCCGGGTGCGGCTCGAGGAGAAGGATCGGACGGAGCCCGATGCGATCGAGCGGTTGTACGTGCGGACGCAGGAAGGTGGCGTGGTGGAGCTGCGGAATCTGGTGCAGATCGAGACGGGCGCAGCCCCGTCTGCCATCACACGAACGAACCGCCAGCGCAGCGTCACGATCTCCGGAAACCTGCAGGGCAAGGCGCTGTCGGAGGCCGTCGCCAGTGTCCGCCGCCTTGCCGCCGAGATGCTTCCCGAGGGCGTGAACGTCGAGCTCTCCGGAGAGGCCGAGGCGCTGCGCGAGTCGGGACGGCAGTTCGGCCTCATGCTCGGGCTCTCGGTGCTCGTGATCTACATGATCCTCGCGGCCCAGTTCGAGAGCCTCGTGCATCCGCTCACGGTGATGCTCGCGCTGCCACTGGCGCTGGTCGGCGCCCTCGGCGGTCTCTGGGTCGCAGGCATGAGCATCAACCTGTTCAGCATGATCGGCATCATCCTGCTGCTCGGTCTGGTCACCAAGAACTCGATCCTGCTCGTCGACTACGCCAACCAGCTCCGGCGCGAGGGGATGGAGAAGGAGGCCGCCATGCGCAAGGCGGCGCCGATCCGGATGCGGCCCGTGCTGATGACGGGCATCTCGATGATCTTCGGCGTCCTGCCCGCAGCCACGGGCCTCGGCCCCGGCGCGGAGTCGCGGCAGCCGATGGGCGTTGCGACCGGCGCCGGGATGCTCACCTCGATGAGCCTCACGCTGCTGGTGGTGCCGGTCTTCTATCTCGTGCTCGACGACTTCGTCGAGGGCGCGAAGAGGAGGCTGCGGAACCTTTTTCGGCGGTGAGCCCCCCGGGGGTCTAAGGCGGCGAACTTCCGCGACGCATCGCAGCCTGACCGCGTCATCCCGCCTCGATGCTATGACGAAGGTCAGAGTCTTCTATTGCAGAACGGGTAGCGTGTGCCCCGCCGACGCGGCGCCTGCGCCGTGTTCAACCATGGGGGATTCGATGCGAGAACCTGTCCGTGCTGTCGTTGCCCTGCTGCTGCTCGTCGGGGTCAGCGGTGCCGTTGCCTGCAGAGGCTCTGAATCGACGAGCGCGCCCGGCCCTGCGGCCGCTGCGGCGGTCGACCCGGCGACGCTTCCGGTCGTCGAGGCGCAGCTCGGCATCGCGCCGAATGCAGCGCCGCCCACCGGGCGAAGCGCGCCGGCGAAGGTGGTGGCGAAGATCGAGGTCCGCGAGGTGGTGAAGGAGATCGCGGACGGCGCGCAGTACACGTTCTGGACCTTCGGTGGCAGCGTGCCCGGCCCGATGATTCGCGTGCGCCGCGGCGACGTGGTGGAGCTGCACCTGCAGAACCACCCCGACAACTCGATGCCCCACAACATCGACCTGCACGCCGTCACGGGCCCGGGAGGCGGCGCCACCAGCACCTTCACCGCGCCGGGACACCAGACGCAGTTCACGTTCCGGGCCCTCAACGCGGGCACCTACATCTACCACTGCGCCACGGCACCGGTGGGCATGCACATCGCGAACGGGATGTACGGCCTGATCGTCGTCGAGCCCGAGGAGGGACTGCCGAAGGTCGACCGCGAGTTCTACGTGGTGCAGGGCGACTTCTACACCAAGGGAAACTTCCGCGAGCCGGGCCTGCAGCCCTTCGACATGAAGCGGGCCATCGACGAGAACCCCTCCTACGTGCTGTTCAACGGACGCGACGGCGCCCTCGTCGGCGATCGCGCGCTGCAGGCGAAGGTGGGAGAGACCGTGCGTCTCTTCGTGGGCAACGGCGGTCCGAACCTGGTCAGCTCCTTCCACGTGATCGGCGAGATCTTCGATTCGGTCTATCCCGAGGGAGGCACGCCCACGCACCAGGACGTCCAGACGACGCTCATTCCGGCCGGCGGTGCGGCGGTCGTTGACTTCAAGATGGAGGTGCCCGGCACCTACATCCTGGTGGACCACTCGATCTTCCGCACCTTCCACAAGGGTGCGCTCGGCATGCTGAAGGCCGATGGGCCTGCGGCGCCGCTCGTCTACTCGGGCCGCGAGGTCGACGAGACCTATCTCGCCGAGAAGTCGCACGAGGCGCAGGAAGCCATCGGGAAGGCGGGCACCGCCCAGACCCCCGAGGCCCGCATGCAGCGCGGCAAGGCCGTCTTCCTCGGCACCTGCTCCACCTGCCACCAGCTCCAGGGACAGGGCCTCGCGTCGATCTTCCCGCCGCTGGCGAAGTCGGACTACCTGATGGCCGATGCCGAGCGGTCGATCAACATCGTGCTCCAGGGCCTGTCGGGCCCGCTCGAGGTGAACGGGCAGAAGTACAACAACACCATGCCGCCGCTCGCGAATCTCACCGACCACGAGATCGCGGACGTGCTCACCTACGTGCGCAACAGCTTCGGGAACAAGGGCGATGCGATCACGATCGAGCAAGTGGCGGCGGCGCGCGCCGCCATCCCGAAGGAAACGAACGGCGGGCATCCCTGAGGCGGCTCCTCCCTCGCCCAGCGCTCTCGCTGGCGCTCGTCGCCGCCGTGTTGCTCGCGGCTGCCGTGGCC
>CAYOIG010000645.1:0-3362 GCA_964403915.1 uncultured Myxococcaceae bacterium | reverse complement strand
GTAGATCTCGGGGAAGGCCTTGCGGATGTGCACGAGCCCGCAGGAGCCCTCGAGATCGCTGTCGAGCACGAGCACCCGTGCCTTGCGCTCCTCGGGCTTCATCCGGCCGAGGATGTCGACCAGCACCTGGCCGAAGAGGTTGCGGTTCGAGGCCATCTTCTCCGAGCTGCCCCGGTGGAGGGCCCCGTGCTTCGGCTTCGGGATGGCCTTCAGGTACTCGGCTGCCGCCTTCTGCCCGTGCTGCTCGAGATACGCCACGGCGAGATCGACCGGGATCACGTCGTGGCCGTGCGGGGAGCCCTCGAGGCCCACGATTCCCGGCGCCATCTTGCGGCGGTTCAGGATGGCCACCGGCCCGGGCGTGTTGACCGCTGCCGCCATGCGCGCGTAGAGGTCGCCGAGGTCCTCGCCGTCGCCGGTGCTCACGGGCAGGCCGTGGCCAGCGAGCGTCTGCCCCACGTGATAGCCGGGCATGTAGTCGCTCGGGTGTCCGGCGATGGTGACGTCGTTGTCGTCGACCACGATCTTCACGTCGAGGCGATGTGCGACGGCCATGCGCGCAGCCTCGGCGTCGTCGCCCTCCTGCTGCGATCCATCGGAGCCGAAACAGAAGACGACCTTCCCGGGATGTGCGAACGCGACGCCGTTCACATAGGGCCACAGGTGTCCGAGGCGACCCGAGGAGAAGGCCACGCCGGGCGTGAGGCCTCGCTCGGGATGGCCGGGCAGACGCGAATGCGCCTCGCGGTAGTGCGCGAGCTGCTCGGCCGGCAGCGCACCGTGCAGCGCGGCCATCAGATACTGGATCGCGACGCGGTGGCCGGCCTCGTCGAAGTAGTACGGGAGCACGCGGCCCGTGCCGCGCATGAAGCCGTCGGCGATCAGCACCTCGGGCACGATGTCGTAGGGCCCGCCGGTATGGCCGCCGAGGCCCTTGGCCGCCGCCGTCGCGGTGAAGAAGACGATCGCGTCGCGGCAGAGCCGGACGTTCGCCTCGAGCTGCTGGCGCTCGGCCGCGCCGAGCGACGGGCGTGCGGGGTCGAGCGCGAGGGGACGAAAGGCGCCGAGGTCGATCGGGAAGGTCATCGTCGGGGTCGTCTCCGTGGTCGGGGCCGGGGTTGCGGGGCATGCCTGCGCCGCGGGGCGGCAGCATACCCCGCCGCTGGGACGGGGGCTGCCCGATCTTCGCGGGGCTTGCAGCGGTCTTGCCTACGGTGCCCTTGCCGCCTTGACCCGCCCTTCCGGGGGCTTATGGATTGGCTTTGGAGGTGCCTTACGCCGCCCGATCCGTCTTCTCCCATCCGCATCACGCTCGGTGACGAGGTTCTCGACGTTCCGGCCGTGCTCCCGGTGCTCCCGGTGCGCGACGCGGTGGTCTTCCCGGGTGTCACGGCCCCGCTCGCCATCGGCCGCTCCCGCTCGCTCTCGGCCCTCGAGGCCGCCGGTGAGGGCGGCTTTCTCGTCGTGGCCACCCAGCGCGATCCGGTGCTCGATGAGCCGTCCGTTGCCGACCTCTACCCCGTGGCCTGCATCGTGCGGGTGGTGCGGGTGATCGACGCCCGGCGCGAGGGCAAGCAGGCCATCGTGGTGGGCATCGCGCGCACGCGGATGAGAACGCCCGTGGCGAGCCAGCCGGCCCTGCTGGTGCCGATCGAGCCGCTTGCCGAGGTCGATGCGCCCTCGCCCGAGCGCGATGCGAAGTGGAAGCAGGTCGTCACCCTCGCCCAGCGCGTGATCGAGCTGCGCGAGGATCTGCCCGAAGATTGGAAGGCCTTCGTTGCCGGCATCCCGAGCCCGGGGCTGCTGGCCGACCTCGTCGCGTCGACCCTGCCCCTCTCGCCGCAGGAGAAGGTCGCGCTGCTCACCGAGCCCGACCCGCTGCCGCGCCTCGAGCGCCTCGCCCGGCATCTCGAGCGCGAGGCGACCATCGCCGAGAAGCAGCAGTCGCTCCGGAGCGAGACCACCACCGACGAGTCGGATCCCAAGCGGCGCGAGCGCCTGCTGCGACGCCGGCTGCGCGAGATCGAGCGCGAGCTCGGCGAGAACGACGCCGGCCATCGCGAGGCGGACGAGCTGCGCGATCGTCTCGAGGCTGCGGATCTCCCCGACGACGCACGCGCGCAGGCCGAGCGGGAGCTGAAGCGACTGGCGGCGCTGCCGCAGCACGCCCCCGATCGGCACCTGATCCGCACCTACCTCGAGTGGCTCGCCGACCTGCCGTGGAGCAAGCCCACCGAAGACCATCTCGACGTCGCGGCCGCACGGGAGGTGCTCGACGCGGACCACCACGGCCTCGACAAGGTCAAGAGCCGCATCCTCGAGTTCCTCGCCGTCCGCAAGCTCGCTCCCGCAGCCCGGGGCCCGATCCTGTGCTTCGTGGGGCCGCCGGGCGTCGGCAAGACGTCACTCGGCCGCTCGATTGCGCGTGCCATGAACCGCAAGTTTGCGCGCGCCTCCCTCGGCGGCGTGCGCGATGAGGCCGAGATCCGGGGGCACCGCCGCACCTACGTGGGCGCCATGCCCGGGCGCATCCTCCAGAGCCTGCGCCGGGCCGGCTCCTCGAACCCTGTCTTCCTGCTCGATGAGATCGACAAGCTCGGTTCCGACGTCCGCGGCGATCCGTCGTCCGCACTGCTCGAAGTGCTCGATCCGGAGCAGAACCAGGCCTTCAGCGACCACTACCTGGAGGTGCCTTTCGATCTCTCGCGCGTGCTCTTCATCGCCACCGCGAACACGCTGGCGACGATTCCGCCCGCGCTGCTCGATCGCATGGAGGTGATCGAGCTGCCGGGCTACACCGAGCGCGACAAGCTCATCATCGCGCGGCAGCACCTGCTGCCGAAGCAGCTCGAGGCGCACGGCAACGGGCAGGAGCGCTTCGAGGTGCCGGACGCCGCTCTCGAGCGCATCGTGAACGAATTCACGCGCGAAGCGGGCGTGCGAAGCCTCGACCGGCTGATCGCAACCCTCGTCCGCAAGGCGGCCCGGCAGCTCGCCGAGGCGGGACCGCTCGCGGAGGGCGAAGCGCAGCGACCGCCCGTGGTCGTCGACGAGGCCTTCGTCGCGCAGGCGCTCGGGGCTCCCCCGCATCTGCCCGAAACCTCCGAACGCACCACAGTGGCCGGGGTGGTGGTCGGTCTGGCCGCCACCAGCCACGGTGGCGACATCCTCTTCCTCGAGGCAACCGCATCGACCGGCGGCGAGGGCGTGCGCTTGCGCCTCACCGGACAGCTCGGCGAAGTCATGCGGGAATCCGCCGAAGCGGCGCTCTCGTGGGTGCGGGCCAACGCCGAATCGCTCGGCCTCACCGCGGCGGCGCTTGCCGGCGGCGAAATCCACCTCCACGTGCCGGCCGGTGCGGT
>CAYOIG010000644.1:0-2813 GCA_964403915.1 uncultured Myxococcaceae bacterium | reverse complement strand
GGCATGGGCTTCGGCGACGTCAAGCTGATGGCGATGATCGGCGCCTTCGTCGGGCCGGCGGGTGTGATCGAGGCGCTCGTCCTCGGCTCGGCGGCCGGTCTGGTGCTGGGCTTCTCGTGGATGCTCTTGCGGCGCGACTGGAACGCCCCCTTCGGCTTCGGCCCGGCACTGGCTGCGGGCGCACTGCTGGTTGCGCTCTCGCCCTGGCGGCTCCCGCTGCCGTTCTGAGAGGCGCGAGATGCGGAGCGGCCTCGAGCGGATGCGCGGCGGAGCAGCCGCCGCGGCATACTCTCGCGACACCGAGGAGCGCCCCGATGGAAGCTACACCGGCCGCAAACGCCGAGATGATCCGCTACTGGAACGAGGTCAGCGGCCCGCGCTGGGCCGCGCTCCAGCACGTGATCGATCGCCAGATCGCCCCGCTCGGGGAGCGCGCGCTGAAAGCTGCACGGCTGCAGGCCGGTGAGCGCGTGCTCGACGTCGGCTGCGGCTGTGGCGACACGACGCTGGCGGCGGCGGCGCGTGTCGGAGACGCCGGGGAGGTGCTCGGGATCGATCTCTCCGCGCCGATGCTGGCGCGCGCCCGCGAGCGGGTGAGGGAAGCCGGGGCCGCGAACGTCCGCCTCGAGCAGACCGACGCGCAGACGGCCGCACTCGGGCAGGTCTTCGACGTCCTCTTCTCCCGCTTCGGGGTGATGTTCTTCGATGCGCCGGAGAAGGCCTTCACGAACCTTCGCCGGGCGCTGCGGCCCGGCGGGCGCCTCGCCTTCGTGTGCTGGCAGGAGCTCGGGCGCAACCCCTGGATGTTCGTTCCGCTCGCCGCGGTGGCGCCGCTGCTGCCGATGCCGCCACCGCCCCTCCCCGGGGCTCCGGGCCCCTTCGCCTTCGCGGATCCTGTGCGGGTGCGCTCCATTCTCGAGGCTGCGGGCTTCGCGGAGGTCGGCTTCGAGTCCGTGCTCGAGACGCTCGCCGTCGGCCCTCCCGACCTCGACGCCGCGGCCCGCTACCTGCTCGCGATGGGGCCTGCCGCGGCGGCCCTGCGCGCGGCGCCGGTCTCCCCCGAAAGAGAGGCGCAGGCCGAGCAGGCCGTGCGCGCGGCCATCGCTCCCCATTTGACACCAGATGGTGTCTGCATGCCGTCCGCGAGCTGGATCGTGACGGCCCGCAATCCGGGGCCGTGAGCAGCCGCGGCGTCCCGCGGGAGAGGGACGCCGCCATTCTGGAGCCAACGTCCTGCCCTGAGAGCGGCCGAGGTGCCGTCAGGCCTCCGCAGGTCGGGCGGGCGGGAGGGCGATGCGAAACACGGCCCCGTGTCGCTCCGGGCTCTCGACCGTGATCTCTCCGCCCAGTGCCGTGACGATGCCGTGTGCAACCCAGAGCCCGAGCCCCGTGCCGTGGCCCACCGGCTTCGTGGTGAAGAAGGGGGCGAACAGGCGGTCCATGTCTTCCGGGCCGATGCCGCTGCCGGTGTCGAGGATCTCCACGACGGCGCGCCCCTGGAAATCGGTCGAGGTGGTCACGCGCACCTCGTGCTGGTCGCTGGCGCCTTCCGGAATGGCCTGCGCCGCATTGGTGAGCAGGTTCATGAACGCGTGTACGAGCTGCGTCGGATCCGCCTCCACGGGCGGCGTCGTCTCGTATCGTTTCACGAGCCGCGCGCGACCGAGAATCTGGCTCGTGGTCATGGCGAGGGCGGAGTCGAGCAGCGCGCGCACGTCGATCGGCTTTCGGGCATCGGGCTCGGAGCGCGAGAAGCGCAGCAGCTCCGAGATGAGATCGTGAATGCGGCGCCCGCCGTCTTCCGCTTCCGCCAGTGCACGCTGGATCTCCGACAGACGCTGGACGTCGGGTGGCAGAGCCTCCGGCGCAGCGGAGAGCCTGCGAAGCTCCTCGCCGGCGAAGTCGAGGTTCGCCATCAGGTAGGCGAGCGGGTTGTTGATCCCGTGCGCCATGCCAGCCGCGAGCGTGCCGACGGTCACCATCCGATCCTTCACGAGAAGCTGGCGTCGCAGGGCCTCCTGCTCGCTCCGATCGACGAGCGTTGCCAGCACGAAGAGCCCCGTGTCGGTGCGCACGGGGTCGAGCCCGATCTCGACCGGAATCTCGGTGCCGTCCTTGCGCAGCGCGGAGAGGTCGCGACCGTGGCCCATGGGGCGGACCTCGGCCCGCGAGACGAAGCGGTCGCGAGAGGTTGTATGGCCGCCGCGGAAGCGCTCGGGGACGAGGGTCTCGACCGGCTGGCCGATCAGCTCCTCACGTCGATGGCCGAGCATGCATTCGACCTTGCGATTCACCAGCACGATGCGGGCCGAGGCATCCACCAGCACCATGCCGACGGGCGACGACTCGACGGAGACGCGAAAGCCATCCTCCGGCATCGTGTGGCGTGGGGGCGAAGATGCGCTCGGTAGCTCGCCCGCTGCGCGGACAGCAGCGCGAACGCGGCGCCGGATCCAGGCCGGCCAGAGCATCGCGAAGGCAAGGGAGCCCGAAAGGAAGAGCCCGATGCGCGTTCGACGTTCACGCACGCTGCAACTCCCGGGAGGAGCCGCCACATCTCATCTCGAGGACTTCGCGACCCGTGTGCGGAAGACGCGCAAGTTCCGGAAGCAGGTGGAGAGGGTGGCCGCGGGGCCTTCGGGCGGCTATCGATCGAGGCTAGCCTGCACCGACGGCAGAGCCAGCGCGCGTGCTGCAGGCCTCGAGCAGCCGCAGCGCCACCCGCAGACCGTCCGAATGGTTCCCCGGGATGGATTCGAACCACCATTCGCAGGTTCAGAGCCTGCTGTCCTGCCGTTAGACGACCGGGGAGA
>CAYOIG010000643.1:0-2234 GCA_964403915.1 uncultured Myxococcaceae bacterium | reverse complement strand
GAGCATCAGCTCGAGGGCTCCGTCATGCTCTATTCCTCGGGCACCACGGGCCGCCCGAAGGGCGTGCGGCGTCTGCTCACGGGCAGGCCTGCGGGCGATACGCTGGTGGCGCTGCTCAGCACGGGCCTGCTGCACCTGTTCGGGATCACCGATCAGGATCGCTACCTCACGCCGGCACCGCTCTACCACGCGGCTCCGCTCCTCTTCACGTCGGCGCAGATGCGTCTCGGCTCGACGTCCGTGGTGATGCGCCGCTTCGATCCCGAGGAGGCGCTGCGCCTCATCCACGACTACCGGATCACCGCCTCGCAGTGGGTGCCGACGCACTTCCGGCGTCTGCTTCAGCTCCCGGAAGAGGTGCGACGGCGCTACGACGTCTCGAGCCTTCGCGTCGCGATCCATGCCGCGGCGCCGTGCCCGATCCCTCTCAAGGAGGCGATGATCGCCTGGTGGGGCGACGCCATCGTCGAGTACTACGGCGGCACCGAGGGAGGCGGGACGCTGATCCGCGCGAAGGACTGGCTCGCGCACAAGGGCTCGGTGGGGCGGCACTGGACGAACGGCCGGGTGCACGTTCTCGACGAAGAGGGACGCGAGATCGCGGAGCCGCGCCGCGAGGGCGCGATCTACTTCGAGGCGCCGCCCGAGGCCGGGGCGCGCTTCCGGTATCACAAGGACGAAGACAAGACCGCGAAGACCTACCGCGGAGACCTCTTCACGATCGGCGACATCGGCTACCTCGACGAGGAGGGCTTCCTCTACCTCACCGACCGGCAGTCGAACATGATCATCTCGGGCGGGGTGAACATCTATCCGCAGGAGACAGAGAGCCATCTCGTGATGCATCCGAAGGTGCACGACGTCGCGGTGATCGGCGTGCCGAGCGAGGAGATGGGCGAGGAGGTGAAGGCCGTCGTGGTGCCGGCGCCCGGCGTCGTGCCCGGCCGCGATCTCGAGAGTGAGCTGATCGCCTTCTGCCGTGCCGGAATCGCGCATTACAAATGCCCCCGGAGCATCGACTTCGCGGACGCGCTGCCGCGCACCGAGACCGGGAAGATGGCGAAGCGGCTGCTCCGAGACCGCTACTGGCAGGGTCATACGAGCCGTCTGGTGTGATCCGGCCACGGCGTTCGCCCCGACGCAGGGGTGTGTGACACGAATCTGGTCCTTCCATCCAGGCCGTGGTATGAATCTGTGTACCCCCTTGGATCGGTGCGCTGGGCTCCCGTCCTGCGCGACTCCGGGGGGTTCATGTCCGTGAGAACCGTCGAGCTGGAACGAGCCGGGGCCGCCGCGCGCGGAGCGCGGGAGGCGCTGCGTCGGCGCCTCATCGGTGTCGCAGGGCCGGGTCTCGTCGAGCGGCTGCTGGCCGCAGCGGCAGGCATCGAGCGCCGGCGCAGGCCGCTGCTGCGCTGCGTCTCGTCGATCGCCGGTCTGGCCCGGGGGCTGGTTGCGCACGGCGCCGAGGCTGTTCTGCTCGAGCTGGGCGGGCCCTCGCGTCGCGGGCTCGAGGCGGTGAAGGCGACGCGGCTCGCGACGCCGGAGCTGCCGCTGGTCGTGGTGACGGGCGACCGCGACGAAGCGCTCGGGCGTGCGGCACTGCTGCTGGGGGCCCAGGATTACCTCACCACATCCGATCTGACGCCGCGAGGCCTCGAACGGAGCCTGCGCCATGCGGCCGAGCGGCATGCGCTCCAGCGCGCACTGCGCGGCGAGCCGGCCTATCTCGCGCTGCTCCGGGATGCCGCCGACCGGGAGCGCGTCGAGCGGGGCCTGCAGCGCTCGACCGAGAGCTTCCGGACGCTCGCCGATGCGGCCCCGGATCCGATCGTGGTGCACCGCGGCGACGCCATCGTATGGTCGAACAGGGCCTTCGCGCGGCTCGTGGGCTCCGACGCTGCCGAGGCCGTGCAGGGCGGAGCGCTCTCCGTCTGGCTCGACACTGCGGTGACGGCGCCGGAGGCGGGTCTCGCCGCCGAGTCCGCCGAGGAGATCCTGTCCGCGGTGGTCCGTACCTGCCGCGGGGCGAGCGTGCCGGTGGAGGTGAGGCGCTACCGCATCCTGTTCGGGGGAGCGGATGCAACGCTCAGCATGCTGCACGATCTCGCCGCACGAGAGCAGGAAGCCCACGCTCGCGCGCAGCACGAGCGGCTCGCCTCGCTCGGGCGCCTCGCGGCGAATCTCGGCCACGAGATCAACAACCCGCTCTCCTACGTCGTCTCCAACCTCAGCTA
>CAYOIG010000642.1:0-6068 GCA_964403915.1 uncultured Myxococcaceae bacterium | reverse complement strand
CACCAGCACGATGCGGGCTGAGGCATCCACCCGCACCATGCCGACGGGCGACGACTCGACGGAGACGCGAAAGCCATCCTCCGGTATCGCGTGGCGTGGGGGCGAAGATGCGCTCGGTAGCTCGCCCGCTGCGCGGACAGGAGCGCGAACGCGGCGCCGGATCCAGGCCGGCCAGAGCATCGCGACGGCGAGGGAGTCCGAAAGGAAGAGCCCGATGCGCGTTCGACGTCCACGCACGCTGCCACCCCCGGTGCAGTGCCGCCGCATTCCGTCTCGAGGACGTCGCGACCTGCGTGCAGAAGAAGCGTCGGTTGCAGGAGCAGCGGGAGCGGGTGGCCGCGGTGCCTTCGGGCGGCTACCGATCGAGGCTAGCTTGCACGGACGGCAGGGCCAGCGCGCCGTGCTGCAGTCCTCGAGCAGCCGGAGCGCCACCCGCAGACCGTCCGAATGGTTCCCCGGGATGGATTCGAACCACCATTCGCAGGTTCAGAGCCTGCTGTCCTGCCGTTAGACGACCGGGGAGAGGGGCGGGAGCCCGAGCGGGCGCGAATCTACCCGAGGCTGCCGCGGGCGCAACGCCCGCCGGGCGACACCGCAACCTCCGGCGGCCCGCCGTGTTGAGAGCCGTGACGCCTGCGTCCGGCTCGTGATCCGGGCGCCTTCCGAGAAGGAGCCCCGATGTCCCGTCGCCTGCCGCTGCTGCTCCTCGCCGCCGCCGTCGCCGGCCTGCTCTCCTGCGGGGATCCTGGCTACTGGCCGCCGATCTACGTGCTCTTCAACGTACACGGTCACGACTACCAGCTCGCCGCGACCGACGTCGCGCGGCCGAACTGGTGGGCGATCAAGGCCCAGCGCTATGCGCGTCACCGGGAGGAGATCCTGTGGGTTCGCGACGAGGCCGAGCGCCACGGCATCCACGTGAGCTTCCAGCTCAACGGCGAGTACGCGCGCGACGCGCGCGTACTGCGCACGGACGGAGATGGCGACGACACCGACCACATCCGCGATCTCGTCGCGCGCGGGCACAGCGTGGGCGTACATTTTCATCCGGCCCGCTTCACGGGAGTGCGCGAGTACTGGGAGGCCGTGCCGATGGCGACGGTCACGCCCGAGGTCGCACGCGGCATGTTCGACGACCACGTCGGTGAGGTCGAAGCGGCGCTCGGCGCGGACGTTCGCCGCATCGACGCGGCGCTCGACTGGAGCTCGCCCGAGATGGTGACCGAATTCTCGGCGCTGATGTCGGACTTCGGCCTCGACCTCGAGCCTGCAGGAGAGGTTTTCACCTACACGCCGTGGCAGGGCATGCCGTGGAATCCATTCCGGCGAGGCAGCGGCACGGATCTGCACGAGGATCCGTCGAGCCCCTGGCTCACGATCCCTACCCACGGCCAGACGGGCGAGGCGATTCCGAAAGGCCTGCACGCGGTGGTGGGGAGCGTGCCGCAGCTCCAGCGGCGCTTTCTCGAGCTGGTGGCGCAGCGCGACCAGGCCCGCGCCAGTGGACAGCCCTGGCGGGTCTGGGCGATGGGCTTCCTCACCCATCCGGATCAGAACGTCCTGTTCCGAGAGGAAGTGACGGCGCTCATGGACTGGCTCGTCGCCGAGTTCGGTCCCGGCTCGCCGCGGCCGATCGTGCAGTTCGTGACCGATACCGAGCTCGCGTCGGCCTTCGAGACGTGGGAAGCGGCGAGCCCCGGTGCCTCCTCCTTCGACTTCGACTGGGAGGGCTGGCTCGAGGATCCCGCCGTCGCCTACCCCTACGACATCGAGGGCGTGGCGCTCGGCCTCGCCGATGCCGAGCTCGTGCGCCGCCGCGACGAGCTGGCGGCCCAGGGCATCGTGGTCTGGGAGCTGCAGCACCGGGACGTGACGCGGGGGCCGCGGGAGGAGAACGGGCTCGAGCCGGTGCTCGCCGTGGGTGAGGCCGACGCCGAGAATCCGCTCTTCCTCGTCTACTCGCTGACGGAGGACGGCCGCTTCGACTTCTCGGCGATCGCCCCGGGAGCCCTCTTCGTGAAGGACGGTGTGACGGGCGAGGTCGCGACCGCGGACGGTGCGGACGTCACGATCGGCCGCACACCGCTGCTGATCTCCGGGAGCGACCGCTACCTGCGCTGACGGCTACCCGTGCCGGATGAAGTGCAGCGCCTCCGCGATGCGGCCGAGGGAGCGCTCCTTGCCGAGCACCTCGAGGGTGTCGAAGATCGGCGGCGATACGGCGCCGCCAGTGATCGCGACCCGCACCGGCTGGGCGAGCTTGCCGAGGGGCAGATCGCCGTGCGCCGCCCGCACCTGCTCGAAGACGGCCTCGAGGCGTGCGGCGCTCCACGAGTCGAGGGCCGCGAGCCGATCGTGCAGCGCTGCGAGGGTCGGCTCGATCTCCCGCTGCAGGTGCTTGCGTGCCGCCTTCTCGTCGTAGGCGAGATTCTGCACCAGGAAGAAGCGTGCGAGCGACGCCATCTCGACGAGCGTGTGGCTGCGCTCGCGCAGCAGGTCGATGAGGCGCTCGAGCGCGGGGCCCTCCTCGACCGGATGTCCCGCGGCCTGCGCGAGAAAGGGCCGCAGCTCGGCGAAGAGCTGCTCGCGCGGAAGGGTCTTGAGATGATGCTGCGAGAGCCAGGCGAGCTTCGCGGCATCGGCCTGGGCGCTCGCGCGGTGCACGGCATCGAGATCGAAGAGCGCGGCGATCTCGTCGCGGGAGAAGAGCTCCTGGTCACCGTGCGACCAGCCGATCCGCACCAGCCAGTTGCGCATGGCGTCCACGGGATGGCCCTCGGCGCGGAACTGCTGCACCGACACAGGATCGCGTCGCTTGCTGAGCTTCTTGCCATCGCGGCCGACGATCAGCGGCACGTGGGCGAAGAGAGGCGGCGAGAGCCCGAGCGCGCGGTAGATCGCGATCTGAAAGGGCGTGTTGCTGTGGTGATCGGCGCCACGGATCACGTGCGTGATGCCCATGTCGACGTCGTCCACCACCACGGCCAGGTTGTAGAGCGGACCGCCATCGCTGCGGCGTACGATCATGTCGCCGATCTCGCGCGCGTCCTGTCCGCTCGGGCCGTAGACGAGATCGTCCCAGGCGAGTGCGCCCTCGGGATCGAGACGCAGCCGAACGGTGTGGGGCCCGCAGTCCGGCCCCCGGGCGGCATCGCGGCAGCGGCCGTCGTAGGTCCACTTCTGCCCGGCGGCGATGGTCGCGGCCTTGCGGGCCTCCAGCTCCTCGCGGGTGCAGACACAGCGGTAGGCGCGCCCCTTCGCGAGCAGCTCCTCGATCACCTCCCGGTGCCGTCCGGCCCGCTCGCTCTGGCGCAGCGGGCCCTCGTCCCATTCGATGCCGAGCCAGCGCAGGCCGTCGATCACGGCGGCCTCCGATTCGGCCGTCGAGCGCTCGCGGTCGGTGTCCTCGATCCGGAGCACGAAGCGGCCGCCATGGCGGCGCGCGAAGGCCCAGTTGAAGAGGGCGGTGCGGGCCCCTCCGATGTGCAGGAAGCCGGTCGGGCTGGGGGCGAAGCGGGTGCGCACGGGCTGCATGGACGCCGAGTCTATCGGAGGGCAGGGCGGGCAGGCCCGGGTTGTGCGGAGGCTCTCGCTTTGCTATCCGTTGGCTTCACAACCGCCCGAAACGGCTCGTGTTTCCAGCCAGTCTCGAGCCCGGAGACGGCCCTGAAGATCTTTCTCGATCGCCTCACGGATTCCCCGCGCCGCTACGAGTTCGACGCGGAGCCGGCCTGGTGGAAGGCGGCGCAGGCGACGCTTCCGGAGCTCGCCGAGGCCGACCGTGATGCCTTCGGCGTGACCCTGACCGCGTATCGCATGGGGCAGGACGTCTACCTCGAGGGAGAGGTCCGGGGCGCGTTCCAGCTCGAATGCAGCCGCTGTCTGGCCCGCTATAGTCTGCCGCTCCGCGAAAAGCTGCGTCTCGTGCTGGAGCCGGCTGGGGAGCGCGTACCGGCCGAGCCGGAGGCGGCGGCGGCACTGGCGCGCGACGGCATGTGCCCCGGCGATGACATCGAGACGGGATGGTTCCGCGGCCGGGAGATCGAGCTCGGCCCGTTTCTACTGGAGGTCGTGACGCTCGCGCTCCCGGTTCAGCCGCTGTGCCGGGAGGATTGCCGGGGTCTGTGTCCGTGCTGCGGCCTGGATCGGAACCAGACGGCGTGCCGCTGCGAGGAGGCGAAGCCCGCCTCTCCGTTCGAAGTGCTGCGGACGTTGCATCGTGATTCGAGCGAAGGAGAGAGCTGATGGCCGTTCCCAAAGGCAAGACGTCCCGTGCCAAGCGCGACAAGCGACGCAGCCACGATGCGCTGGCGGCGCCGCCGCGCTCGAACTGCCCCCAGTGCGGCGCTCCGAAGACGCCCCACCGCGTCTGCGGGGGCTGCGGCTTCTACCGCGATCGCACGGTGATCGAGACCGAAGGAGAGTAGGGCGCGTGCTCGCGCTGCTCTTCCCCGGGCAGGGATCCCAGGAGGTCGGCATGGGTCGCGACGTCTTCGAGACGTCGGCGGCGGCGCGTGCCGTAGTCGAGGAAGCGGACTGCGCGCTCGGCTTCCCGCTGTCGCGGCTCTGTTTCGAGGGTCCGGAGGACGAGCTGCGGCGGACCGAGCTGCAGCAGCCGGCGATCCTCGCCACCAGCGTGGCGCTACTGCGCGCGCTGGAGGAGCGCGTGGCGGTCGAGCCGGGTGCGGTCGCAGGTCACAGCCTCGGGGAGTACACGGCGCTCGTCGCGAGTGGTGCGCTTCGCTTCGCGGACGCGCTGCGGCTCGTGCGTGCGCGCGGGCGCTTCATGCAGGAGGCCGTGCCCGAGGGCCGCGGCGCCATGGCCGCCGTTCTGGGCTGCGCCCCTGACGTGGTCGAGCGCGCCTGCGACGATGCCCGCAAGAGCTCGGGCAGGGTCGTGACGCCGGCGAACTACAACGGTCCGACCCAGACGGTGATCGCCGGCGACGTGGTGGCCGTGGAGATGGCCTGCACCCGCGCCCGGCAGCTCGGGGCGCGGCGCACGCTCGCGCTGCCGGTCTCGGCGCCCTTTCACTCGCCGCTCATGGAGCCCGCGGCGGACCGACTCGGCCCCGAGCTGGCCCGCGTGAGCTTTGCCGACGCCAAGCCGCCGGTCGTGACGAACGTCGATGCAGCGCCGAATGCCGACGGGGCCCGGGCCCGGGATCTGCTGGCGGCACAGGTCACCTCGCCCGTGCGCTTCACGGAGATGGTGGAGACGCTGGCGCGGATGGGCGTGACGCAGGTTCTCGAGATCGGGCCCGGACGGGTGCTCACGGGGCTGGTCGCCCGCATCTCGCCGGCGCTCGGTCGCGCGAGCCTTGCGGACACCCGGGATCTCGGCGAGGTGGTGGCGGCGCTCGCGGGAGCGGCCCGGTAGGATCCGGCCGAACGCGCGGGGGGACGCCGGGGAGGGCCGAGGCCTCCGCCGCTTCGCGCAGAACTCCGAGGGAGGACGAGAGGCATGCAGCTCGAGCAGCGGGTCACCAACATCATCGTGAACCATCTGAACATCTCGCAGGAGGAGGTGATCCCCGAGGCCTCGTTCGTCGATGACCTCGGCGCCGACTCCCTCGACATCGTCGAGCTCGTGATGGCGATGGAAGAGGAGTTCGACATCGAGATCCCCGACGAGGATGCCGAGAAGATCCAGACGATCGGCGACGCCATCTCCTACCTGAAGGAAAAGCTCGAGGCGTGATCGGATGAGGCGCGAGCCCTCCGCACGCAGGCGCGTCGTCGTGACCGGGCTCGGCTGCGTGACACCCGTGGGAAGCGATGCCGAGTCGGCGTGGTCGGCGCTGCTCGCGGGGGCGTCGGGCATCCGGACGATCGAGACCTTCGATACCACCGACTTCTCGGTGCGCTTTGCAGGCACCGTCCAGGAGCCCGTGGATCCGGGCGACCTCACGCCGAAGGAGGTCCGGCGCCTCGACCGCTTCCTTCTTCTCGCGCTGGCCGCGGCGCGAGAGGCCCTTGGGGATGCCGGACTCGATCCGCTGCCGGCGTGCGTCGCGGCCGAGCGCGTGGGCGTGGCCATCGGTTCCGGCATCGGTGGTCTCGCCACG
>CAYOIG010000641.1:0-2214 GCA_964403915.1 uncultured Myxococcaceae bacterium | reverse complement strand
GACGGCGAGGCGAGGCCGGCCATGAGCCGCGACGAAGGCGCGATCTCGACTGCGCTCCATCCGACGTGGGGAACCTTGGGATGGCCTTCCCCGGCCGGGAAGCGGACGATGGCTCCGTCGAGCCACCCGAGGCCGGAGCGGACGCCCTCCTCGCTGCTCGAGAAGAGGAAATGCATGCCGAGGCAGATGCCGAGGTAGGGCACGCCGGCCGCGCGCACGCGACGCTCCAGCGCCTCTGCATGGCCTCGGGTGACGAGCCCCTCCATGCCCGCATCGAAGGAGCCGACACCGGGGAGGACGATGAGCTCTGCATCGGCGAGTCCGGCCCCGGTTTCGGCGACGACGACGTCGGCATCGAAGCAGGCGAGGGCATTGACGACCGAGCGGATGTTCGCGAGGCCATAGTCGACGACGGCGACACGCCGCGCGGTGGACGTCACAGCCGCATCTCGAGGCCGGCGTTCCGGAGAAACGACTTGACCTTGTGGATGTTGTTGTCCGAGAACACGAGCATCGTTCCGAGGGCGACGGCGTCGGCGCCCGCCCGAAGGGCGGTTGCAACGTGATCGAGGGTGCCCGCGCCCCCTTCGAGGATGATCGGTACGTCGACCCGTGCCGAGGCCTCGGCGAGCAGGTCCGTGTCGAGGCCCGTGCGCTGCCCTTCGCGATCGACGGCCAGGAGGCGCACCTCCCCGGCGCCCTCGCCGACACCGCGGCAAAGCCACTCGTCCCAGCCGGGCGCCGCGAGCGGGCGGTGGGAGCGGTGGTCGTAGAGGAAGCGGCCGGCTGGAGTCCGGACGACGTCCACCCCGAGGACGATGGCCTGAGCGCCGAAGATGCGGGCGAGCTCGCCGATCCGGCGGGGCTCGTCGAGGGCCGAAGTCGTCAGGCACAGCTTGTCCGCGCCCGCTTCGAGGCAGCGGTGGGCCGTGTCGACGCTGCGGATGCCGCCCCCGACGGTGAGGGGCATGAAGCAGGCACGGGCCACGGCGGCAAAGGATGCGAAGTCGGGATCGCGTCCCTTCCGGCTGGCATCGATGTCGAGAAGAACGAGCTCGTCCGCACCCTGCGCATCGTGAACGCGCGCGGTGGTGCTCGGGCTTCCGGCATCCCGGTGACCGGCGAACGCTGCGCCCTTCACGAGGCGTCCGTCGCGGAGCAGGAGGCTCGGGATGATCCGCTTCAGCATCGGCGTCGCATGCCCATTCACGGCGTCCAGGCGAGAAAGGCGCGGAGCAAGCGCTGGCCATTGATCTGCGACTTCTCGGGATGAAACTGGGTCGCGAAGACGGTGCCGTCGAGGACGGCCGCAACGAGCGGCGTCTCGTACTCGGTGCGCGCTGCAACGCTGCCCGGATCGCGAGGAACGAGCGTGTAGGAATGACAGAAGTAGAAAGTCCGCATCCGCTCCGGAGCTTCGAAGAAGCGCCGGGCCTCTCCAACCGGCTCGACTGCGTTCCATCCGATGTGGGGCACGCGCTCCCGGCGCACGCCGGCATCGCGCAGGTGGACGACCTCGCCCGCAATCCAGCCGAGGCCCGGTGTGCGCCCGAACTCGAGCAGCTCGTCGGCGAGGAGCTCCATCCCGAGGCAGATGCCGAGCAGCGGGCGGCCCTTGCGCCGGACGGCGTCGACCATCGCCTCGCCCAGCCCCGACTGGCCGAGGCGTTCGGCGGCCGGTCCGGCGGCGCCAACACCGGGCAGCACCAGCCGGTCGGCGCAGAGCACGGCCTCGGGATGGCGCGCCACCGTGGCGTGGGCACCCGCGGCCGCGAGCGCGTTGCGCACCGACTCGATGTTGCCCGCGCCGTAGTCGATGATGGCGACCTTCATCGGAAGCCGGGGATCAACGGGGGAGGGCCTTGTCCTTCTCGGGGTCGCCCGTCACGCGCGGCCACGTCGCGAAGTCCTTCGGGAGCCAACCGCTCCGCTGCCGCTGGCACTCCTCGCAGGAGGGCATCTCGTGCGGGGCGACGACGTGCGGCTCGATCAGCTCGAGAAACGCCTTCTCGGTGATGCCGAGATAGTCGAGGAACAGGTCGAGCGCCGCCGGCCGGCGGCCGTCGAACTCGGCGACGAGCTCCTCGGCCTCCTCCCGCGTCTTCCTGCCGTTCCGGATGTCGATCGACACCAGGTGAGATGTTCGGCCGAATCCCCGCTTCAGGTACTTGATGTAATCGCGTACGCCTTGGAGGAAGCACTCGATCTTCTCGT
>CAYOIG010000640.1:0-4843 GCA_964403915.1 uncultured Myxococcaceae bacterium | reverse complement strand
CGAGCCGCAGCGCGGCGAAGCCCTACACCGCCTCGTAGAGTCGTCGCTGCTCGACACGGCCGCGGCCGCGGACCGCACGAATCCGGTCGGCGCTCGCCCGGCCGTCGCGCCGCCCGGCGATGTCCATCGGCTTCACGACGCCGCCACGCATCCGCGCGAGAAGCTCCTCTGCGGGGTCCACCGATCCGCTCACCGTCATGGGGCGCCTCCTTTTCGCAGACGGTAACGTCTCCGGCTGGCTTCTCGCAGCCTCCGGGCCGAGCGCCCGGCGTCGGGAGAGCCAGGGGAGGCCAGAAAGCGGTGGAAGATCGGTTCTCGGGCCGCGGCTGGCAGGCCCTCGTTCTGGCCCTCGCGGCGGCCCTCCTGCTCACGCGCCTTGGCGCCCTCGGCCTGTGGGCCGCCGACGAGCCCCGCTATGCACAGGTGGCCGAGGAGATGCGTGCCCTCGCGCACGGGCCCGCGAGCCTCGTGCTGCTCTCGCTCAACGGGCAGCCCTACGACCAGAAGCCTCCGCTCTATTTCGCCCTCGCCGCCCTGGCCGGAGCACCGGGCGGTCGCGTCACCGAGGCCGCGGCGCGGCTGCCGTCCGCGCTGGCCGGCGTCGCGCTCGTCGCGCTTCTGCTGGGCTGGGGCTCCCGGTTGTTGGGACGCTCGGCGGCCACCTTCGGTGCGGGCTTCCTGCTGACCAGCGCGCTCTTCGCCTACCTCGCGCGCCGCGCGCAGCTCGATGTCCTGCTGGCGCTCTTCGAGAGCCTCGCGCTGCTGGGCTTCTGGCGTCTCGACCGGGAGATCGGCTCGCGGCGCGCGAACCTCGTGCTGCTGCACGGTGCGATGGGGCTCGGCGTCCTCACGAAAGGGCCCGTCGGCCTGCTGGTGCCGGCTCTGGTGATCGCGGTCTACCTCGCCTGGGAGCGGCGGCTGCCCGCCCTGCGACAGGCCTTTCCCCTGCGCGGATTCGCCCTCTCGCTGTTGCCCGCCCTGCTGTGGATCCTGCTCGCGACCGTGCTCGCGCCCGCGGGATTCTTCGAGGGCGCCGTCGTCGAGAATCTCTACGGCCGCTTCTTCCTCGGCACCTCGAAGGCGCATTCCTGGTACTTCCTTCTGGGAGCCTTCCCGGCAGATTTCCTGCCCTGGACCGTGCTCTGGCCGCTCGTCTACCGCGTCGGGCGGCGTGAGGTCTTCGCGCCCGAGGCAGCGCCGGAGCCGCGCCGCGCGTGGCGCTTCCTGCTGGCCTGGGTGGGAGCAACCCTCGTCTTCTTCTCGCTCTCGACGGGCAAGCGCGACCTCTATCTCCTGCCCTGCTATCCGGCGATGGCGCTGCTGTGCGGCGACGCCGCCGTGCGCGGGCTGCGCGCTCTGCCCGCGCTCTCGCGCTGGGCAGTCCTCACCGCGACGGGGCTCGCAGCCGCGTTCGCCGTCGCGGCGTTGCTGATCTCCATCGCGCCAGTGATCCCGAACGTGGACGTGCCCCTTGCCTTTGCGGGCGCCGTACTCGGCGTGATGGCCGGAGCCTGGGCGCTGTGGCGCGGTGCCACCGCGGCCGGGCTCGGCGCTCTTGGACAGCTCGCGGCCGCCTTCTGCGCCGTGCTCGGGCTCGAGCTCGCGATCGGCACGTTGCTATTTCCGGCGATCGACCCGGAGAAGTCGCCGCGCCCCCTGGCCCTCGCGGCCGCAGCGCTGGCGCCGCCCGGGGAGGCGATCGGTCTCGTCGAGCAGCGCCCTGCCGTCGGTGGCCTCGCCTACTACTCGGGCCGGCGCATCGACGAGATCCGCCGCGGCGAGGATCTTCGTCGCTACTTCGAAGACGGCGGTCATGTGGCGGTCGTCCGCGCGGAGACTTTCGAGCGCGTGCACGGCGACCAGTTCGCCGAGATCCGGACGCGATTTCGCACCGGCAAGCGCGCGACCCTGGTCGTGACACCCCATGATGGCCTCCGGGCCACGTCGCCCCACGCCGGCGCCGCGCCGCCCACGACAGCGGACGATCCCGAGGACGGGGAGCCCTGAGCCCGCTGTTCTGCGCCGGGCCCCTCGGCTACCGTCCCTCGTGCCTCACGAACCCATCCGCATCTGCAGAAGGAGTCCGCAATGAGCGAGACGGCTCAGCTCCGCGTCGGTGACCGCACGGTAGAGCTTCCCATTCTCGTCGGCAGCGAGGGAGAGCGCGGCGTCGACGTACGCAAGCTTCGCGACCTCACGGGCCTCGTCACCTTCGACCCCGGCTACGCCAACACGGGCGGCTGCCGCAGCAAGATCACCTTCATCGACGGCGACCAGGGAATCCTGCGCTACCGCGGCATCCCGATCGAGGACATCGCCGGCAAGAGCACTTTCCTCGAGGCCGCCTATCTGCTCATCTACGGCGAGCTGCCCACGAAGACGGAGCTGCACGCCTTCACGGAATCCATCCGCCGGCACTCGATGCTGCACGAGGACCTGAAGCGCTTCTTCGGGGCCCTGCCGAAGGACGCGCACCCGATGGCCGCCTGCTCGGCGGCGGTGGGTGCGCTCGCCACGTTCTATCCCGATTCCCTCGATCCGCGCGATCCGCACGAGGTCGAGGTGTCGGTACACCGGCTGATCGCCAAGCTCCCGACCATCGCAGCGTACGCCTACAAACACTCCATCGGCCAGCCGTTCATGTACCCCAACAATGCCCTCGGCTACGTCGGCAGCTTCCTCCACATGAACTTCGCGAACCCGTGCGAGCCGTACGAGGTCGATCCGGTGGTCGAAAAAGCCATCGATCTGCTGCTGATCCTGCACGCGGATCACGAGCAGAACTGCTCCACCAGCACGGTGCGGCTGGTGGGCTCGTCCATGGCCAATCTCTTCGCGGCGATCTCGGCGGGCATCAACGCGCTCTGGGGCCCGCTGCACGGCGGCGCGAACCAGGCCGTGATCGAGATGCTGGAGCGCATCCGCGACGAAGGCATGACCGCACGGCAGTTCGTCGAACGCGCCAAGAGCAAGGACGACACGGCCCGGCTGATGGGCTTCGGCCACCGGATCTACAAGAACTTCGATCCGCGCATGAAGATCATCAAGAAGGCCTGCGACGACGTGCTCACGAAGCTGGGCGTGGGAAGCCGGCTCCTCGAAATCGCGAAGGAGCTCGAGGAGATCGCACTCAAGGACGACTACTTCGTCGAGCGCAAGCTCTACCCGAACGTCGACTTCTACTCGGGCGTCAGCTACAACGCGATCTGAACGCCGAAGAACATGTTCACGGTGCTCTTCGCGATGGGCCGCCTGCCCGGCTGGATCGCCCACTGGATGGAGATGCACGGCGACCAGGACTTCAAGATCGGACGCCCGCGCCAGATCTATGAAGGAGCGACGGAGCGCGCCTACGTCCCGCTCGACAGGCGCTGACCTCTCGTCCGGCTGTTACACCAGTGCGCGCTACGAAGCGGGCGTGGTGTGGCACGTTCACCGCCACGCCGGCCGGCTTCGGCGGGATGCCGTCGCGCTCGGTTTCGAGCCGCCCGGCGCGCAGGCACTCGCAACCACCCTCGTGGCGCTCGGCCGCGAGGCGTTCGGTGCGGGCGCCGGCGTCGTGCGTCTCGCGCTCCGGCACGATCCGAAGGGTGGCCCGCGAGCGATCGAGGCCGGATCCACGCGGGAACTCGGCGCCGAGCCTCCCCTCTGGCGCGCGCTCGTCTGGCCCGAGCTCCATCCCGGTGCGGGGCCCGCGCCAGGCGTCAAGCACGAGGGAGTGACGCTCTACGAACGAGCCCGAGCGGGGGCTCTCCGCGCAGGCGCCGACGAGGCTCTGCTCATGAGTGGCGACGGCTGCCTGGTCGAGGGCGCACGCACCAACGTGATCGTCGTGCGCGGCGATGGCGCACTCCTGACGCCGCCCCTCTCGCGTGGCGCCGTGGCTGGGGTGGCCCGCGAGATCGTGCTCGAGCGCGTGCCGGAGATCCGCGAGGACGAAGTGCCGCTCGCCACGCTCGCGGGCGCCCGTGAGGTGGTGCTGATGAACGCGGTGCGCGGGGCCGTACGACTCGCCGCGCTCGATGGCCGGCGCCTCGGCGACGGCGCAGCGTCGCCCTGGACCCAGCGGCTGCACGCATTGCTGCGCTCCGATCCAGCGCCACGCTGAGCCGGGCTCGGCTCGCACGCGCCTCGCAGATGGCTACTCTCCGCCCGCCCGAAGTCGCGCGTGCACGGCGCCCGGATGCGGCAACGGCGAACGGCGCTGCCGTGCGCGCGGGTGCGGGGCAGGACGCAGAGCGCAGGAGACCGAGATGACCGGAGGGGGATGCGTTCTCGTTTCAGGCGCTACGGGCCTCGTCGGACGCCGGCTGGTCCCGGCGCTCCTCGCCGAGGGTCGTCCGGTGCGCGTTCTCTCGCGGGACGGCGCCCGGGCGGCAGCGGCGCTGGCCGGCGTCTCCGCATTCGCCTGGGACGGCCGGCGCTGGCCGGCAGAGGCGCTCTCGGCCGCGAGCGCGGTGGTGCATCTCGCGGGCGAGCCGGTCTTCGGCGGCCTGCTGACGGCGGCTCGCCGCGCGCGAATCCGCGACAGCCGCGTGGGCTCCACGGCCGCGCTGGTGGAGGCGCTCGCAGCGTTGCCCGCCACCGCGAGGCCGCAGACCCTCGTCTGCGCCTCGGCCGTCGGCTACTACGGCTCGCGCGGCGATGCCGTTCTCGACGAGAGCGCGGGTGCGGGGGACGGCTTCCTCGCGGACGTCTGCGCGGATTGGGAGGCGACCGCTGCGCGGGCCTCGGCGCTGGGCCTGCGCGTCGTCAGCCTGCGCATCGGCATCGTGCTCGCGCACGAAGGCGGCGCGCTGCCCCTGATGGCGACCCCCTTCCGCATCGGCCTCGGAGGCCCGCT
>CAYOIG010000639.1:0-5382 GCA_964403915.1 uncultured Myxococcaceae bacterium | reverse complement strand
CGCTGGGCCGCAGCCGCACCGCCTCGGCGCGCAGCGCGGCGTCGCTCTCGAGCAGCGCCGGACGCCGCCCCTGCGCCCGCGCGAGCAGGCGCTGCGCCCGCGCGAGCCAGCCTTCGATGCGCTCCCCCACGCCCACTCCCTATCGCAGCCGGTCGCCCGGCACGAGGCCGGACTCCGCTGCCGGAGCTTTCTTGCCCTCGCCGGCGCGCATGCGGCCGACCCGCAGCCGCCCGCCGCCCGCCGCGAGCACGAGGGCGTCGCCGTCTCGCGCAAGGATCGTTCCCGAGGCCTCGGACGCGCTGCCCGGCAGCAGCCTCGCCTCGAAGAGCCGAACCGACACATCATCGTGTCGGGCGTGCGCCCCGGGCTGCGGATCACAGCCGCGGATGAGGCGATCGATCGTCGAGGCCTCGGCTGTCCAGTCGATGCGCGCCACGCCGTCGTCGACGAGGCCCTGGAACGTGGCGAGGCCCTCGTCCTGCGCGCGGAGCACGGCCCGGCCCTCGTCGACGACCTGCACCGCCTCGGCGATCGCCTCGAGACCGAGCGGATAGAGGTGGTCGAAGTAGAGGCTCGCCGCCGTTTCGGTCTCCGAGATCCGGACCCCGCCCTTCTGCACCACGATCGGCCCCGTATCCACCCCCGCGTCGGGCCGGAAGACCGTGACGCCCGTCTCGCGCTCGCCGAGGATCACCTGCCACGGGATCGCCGCCCCGCCGCGGAAGCGCGGCAGCAGCGAGGGATGGAAGCAGAGAGAGCCGAGGGGCGGTGCGTCCACGATCTCCGGCGGCAGGATCACCGTGGTGAACGGCATCACGTTGAGCTCGGCGCCGAGGGTGCGGTACTCCGCGAGAATCTCGGCAATCGCCAGCCCCTGCCGGCGAAACCGCGGATGGCGCAGCAGTCGCAGGCCCCGCGTCGCGGCCTCCGCCGCAAGCGGATCGGGCCGCCCCCGGTCCGGCGGCACGTAGACCGCGACGATCTCATGGCCGGCCCCGAGCAGCCGCAACAGCACGTCCTTGCCGAAAGGGCCCTGCCCGAAGATCGCAATTCGCCGCACGTGGGGCTCTCCGTTTGTCCGCCGGCCGGCAGCGTAGGTCAGTGCACGCCCGACCGGTCGCCGATGCTGCCGTGCACCTTCGCCGGAGCGCCGAAGGCGAGGCTGTGCGGCGGCACGTCGTGCACCACCACCGAGCGCGCTCCGACGACGCTGTGCGAGCCGATGCGGACACCACGCAGGACCGTGCAGTCGGTCGTGATCCAGACGTAGTCACCGATCTCGACCGCGGCGCGCCGCTCGGGCTGCCCGGCGTCGAGGGCGTGCTGATCGGCATCGAAGACGCGGCAGCCGGGCCCCACCCAGGCGCCCTCACCGATCGTCAGCGCCTCCTTGGCGCTCAGGTGACAGCCCGAGAGCCAGCAGCCGCTTCCGATGCGCAGGCGCGCATCCTCGAAGGCCGCCAGGTAGATCGGCTCGCATTCGGTCCGGAGCCAGACGGCGTCGCCGACCTCGACGCGGCCCCCCCGCTCGATGCGGAACACGAGCGCGCCCGGCATGCGCTCGGTCACGACGCCCGCGCCGATCCGGAGCTCGGCGCCCGGCGCCAGCTCGAAGCGCGCCACCGCGAGGTTCGTGCTGGCGCTCGGATCGATCCACAGGCCCGGATGACGCCGCCGCAGGCGGCGCAGCCGCCGCCGGTCGGTCGCCTGGATGCATCGGAGAAGGAAGCGGAGGAGAGCAGCACGCACGCGGAGCGGGCGAAGGCCCTCAGCGGCCTCCGCCACCCCCGCCACCGCCGCCGCCGCCCATCTCGCCTTCGCGGAGGCGGAACGTGATGAAGCCGTGGGTCGGGTCGTACGGGGAGAGCCCGACCTGCACCCGGTCCCCCGGGATCACGCGGATCCGGAACCGGCGCATGCGGCCGGAAAGCTGTGCCGTGACGGTCTGGCCCGTCTCCAGCTTGATCTGGTAGCGACCTCCGCCGAGGATCTTCTCGACGGCTCCGGTCGCCTGGATCAGGTCGTCTTTCGCCAACCGAACACTCCTCCCCTGCCCTCGAAGCCCCGCACTGTCGCCCAGCCACGGGGCTCCTGCCAACGGGGCAGGCCGGCCGCGCTCAGAGATCCTCGCCCGGGAGGTATGCCTCGCGGAGGAAATCCGTCTCGGTCACGAGGCCAATGGGGACGCGATCGTCCTTCGCGACCACCAGACAGCCGATCTTGTGGCGCAGCAGCAGACGTGCGGCCTCCTCGAGCGTGGTCTCCGGCAACACGGTCTGGACGTCGCGGGTCATCACTTCCTCGACGTCGACCATGCCGAGGAAGGAGACGCGCTGCTCGCGGGCGAGCTGGAGAACCTTCGAGAGCGAGGCCGCCAGCAGATCGCGGCTCGAGACGATGCCCGCGAGGCGCCCCTCCGAGAGCACGGGCAGGTGGCGTATGCGCCCGAGCTGCATGATCTGCTGGGCGAAGTCGAGCTTGTCCGTGAGCTCGAGGCTCACGAACTCGCTGCGCATGATCTCCGACACGGTTCGGTGGCGCACGGACATGGGGGGCCTCCTCCGCCCGTTCGCACCATGGCACCCGTTCCGCGCGGCGTCGAGCGCCGGGGGGCGCTGGCGCGCCGGTCGGGACGGAACGCCTCACGGGCGCGCCTTGCCCGTGCCCGCGCGGGGTCGTAGCCTGCGCATCGACCCTCGCGCCGTCGCGCGGGGAAGGAGGCCCCCCATGAGCGCCGCTTCACCCGTACGCCCCGCTCCCGTGCGCACCATCCTCGCTGCCACCGACTTCTCGGCGACCGCGTCCGCCGCGCTCCAGTGGGCGATCGAGCTCGCCCATGCCCACCGGGCCCGCATCGTGCTCGTGCACGCTCTCCCGCCGCCGATCCCGCCGGCCGCCTCACCCGATTTCGTGACGCTTCCGCCCGACTTCCACGAGCAGTACCGCGACGCGGCGCTTCGCAAGCTCGCCGCCGACGTCGAGATGGTGCGCTCGAAGGGCATCGAGGCCGCGAGCGATCTCGACATCGGCCCGGCCTCGCCCCTCGTGCTCGAGCTCGCCACCAAGCACGGCGCCGACGTCATCGTGCTCGGCACGCGCGGCATGACGGGCTTCCGGCACCTGCTCCTCGGCAGCACCGCCGAGCGCGTGGTACACGGCGCCGCCGTGCCCGTGCTGACCGTCCACCCGGGCGATGCAGACAAGCACCGCCGCATCAAGACGATCGTGGTGCCGACGGACTTCTCCGACGACGCCACCCTCGCCATCCGCACGGCCGAGCGCGTCTTCGGCCCCGACGAACGCGAGGCGAAGCTCGTGCTGGTGCACGCCTATCACCTGCCCGTCGAATTCACGGCGCTCGGCGCCGTGCCCGTGGCGCCGCGCCTGTTCGCCGACGCAGCGGAGCAGGCGCGGGAGCGCCTCGAGCAGGACGCCAAGCCGCTTCGTGCCGCGGGCCTGCGCGTCGAGACCGTCGCGCAGGAGGGCTACCCGCCGCTCGTGATCGAGGAGGCGGCCCGCGACGCCAGCGCCGACCTCATCGCCATGGGCACCCACGGCCGCTCGGGTCTGCGCCATCTGCTGCTCGGCAGCACGGCGCAGCGCGTGGTGCAGCACGCGCCCTGCCCGGTGCTCACCATCCGCAGGCCCGCGTAGCGCGGGGCACGGCCGCGATCAGGCGTTGGCCGGAACGCGGAAGCCCTCGCGCTCGGCCGCGAGCGCGAGGCGCACATCGAACGTGTGCAGAATGAGCCCCGCAGGCCTTCCCTCCGCCCACGCGAGAGCAGCGGCGAGCTGCAACGCATCCGCTGCTCGAAGTGCATGAACGCGGAGCAGCCGGCGTGCGACCTCCTTCGCACGTTCGACGCCCCTGACAACGTGAGAGCGGGCAAGCAGCTCGTCGCAGACGCTCTCGGCCTGCGTCGCAGCGCGCTCGGCGAGGAGCCCGTCCCGCACGAGCCGCCGCAGCGCGGAGACCACCTCCACCTGAGCGAGCGTCCAGGTGACGGCGTCGGCATCCTCCACCATCCAGCGCTCCGCTTGCGCGGATCCCGGCTGCTCGACCACGAGCGGGACCAGGGCCGAGCTGTCCCAGAACCTCATCGCCCGTCTTCTCGTTCCTGAAGCAGGGCCGCGACGACATCCACCTCGACGTGCGGGCGGTGGGCCAGCAAATCGGCCGTCCAGCGGCCCCGCCCGCGCCGGATCACGCCCTGCTGCTCCAGCCGCGATAGCCACTCCGCATCGCTACCGGCGGCCCGATCGCTTTCTCCCGCCGGCTCGATGCGGGCGATCACCTGCTCCCGATCTCGCACCAGCAGCGACTCGCCCTTGCGAACCAGCCGGAGGTAATGGCTCAGTCGGTTCTTGAGCTCGGCGACGTTAACGGGCTTCATGGCTATTAGATAGCAATGTTTTATGGCCATGACAAGACAGCGCTTTTCGGGGCCCTGCGCGGCTTGCCAGCCACCCCCGCCCTCGTGCTAGGGTCCGCGCCGGAGAGGTGCCGGAGTGGTCGAACGGGCCTGACTCGAAATCAGGAGTACTCGCAAGGGTACCGTGGGTTCGAATCCCACCCTCTCCGCCAACTTAGGCAGTGTAGTTGCGAACCTTGGAGGCGCGCACGCGGATCGCTGGTCGCGGATTGGTCTCAGCTTCGAACGGACATCTCCGTGGCAGGTGGTAACCACTCGAACGCGCTTCCCGATGGCGGGCTGCCGGTGAATCAGAGAATCCCCATCGACCGTGCCGCGGCCGGCTTCAACCACCTCCGCGACCTGTTCCTTGCGCTCGGATTGAACACCGATCAGGTCGTCGAGCTTACGAGCGATCCCGGCCCCAATGGCCTGATACTCCGGAATCCCCTCGAAGCTCTTCTAGAAGTCGCCGAAGACCGAGCTGCTCAACTCTTCGCCCAAGAGCCCGGGAAGCAGAAAGAACTCGACTATCTCGGGCTTCAGAGCGCCGTCGCCCAGGGGGCCCCTCGTGCTCGGTTGCTCGGTGAGTCCGTCCACTGGTCGAGACAGGCCCAAATGGCCTCCGACCATTCGTCAACCGCAGAGGATCGATAAGTCAGCTCCTCTTCCTTAAGACGAGTGGATCTGGTGTCCTCACTCGCTCTCCGGGTTCAAGTAGGCCCGTCTCGCTTCCCACTCCTCGCTGATCTCAGCGGCGAGCACCGGGAGCGCAGCAGTGAAGGTTCGTTTGGAAAGGGCATCGCGGCGTACGCGGGGCTCAAGCCCGCGTACGGCCGCCCAAGATCAACGATGAGCGGCGCATCCCGACACGCAGGTCCTCCGTCAACGGCTACAGGAAATCGCGATGGCGAAGTTCTTCGCCTGCTTGGCGATAACTTCCGGTTGGAGGTGTGACGAATGCGGCCGC
>CAYOIG010000638.1:0-3850 GCA_964403915.1 uncultured Myxococcaceae bacterium | reverse complement strand
CCCGTTCTCGGCCGAGTGGGACGCCATCATCAGCTGCAACCGCTCTCTCGGCCGCGTGGTGCCACGCCGCTCGGGGATGGATCCCGTTCTCCACTGGCGCTTCCATCCCGATGACTTCCAGATTCTCGTGCGGGCCCTCTCGGTGCTCGTCGGCATGCTCTTCGCGGCCGGTGCGAAGAAGGTCGTACACGGCGTGCACGGGCTTCCCGACGCGTTCTTCGCGCCGGAGGACGCGGGCGTGCTGCGGACGAAGCGCATCGGCCCGACGGACCTCGTCTGCGCTGCGAACCACGCCTTCAGCAGCACGCGCATGCACGGAGATCCGCGCCACGGAGTCGTGGACGAGCTCGGCAAGTGCCACGACCTCGACAACCTGTACATCGCCGACAGTGGCGTGCTGCCGCGCAGCCCCTCCGTGAACCCGATGTTCACGACCATGGCGCTCGCCCACCGCACGGCAAAGGCCATCGCCGGGCGGGTCTGAGGCGGCCGCGGCCTTCCGAAGGCGCCGGCAGCCCGGGCGCGGGAAGCCTCCCGGACGGCCGTTCCGCCGCGGCTTTTCGGGCTTCATTGCCGCCTCCGGGCTGCCGATACCCCGGGTGTACCCCCGGGAGAAGATTCATGCGGCAGCATCCGTGGCTCGTCCTGCCTCTCGCGATCGTGCTCCTGGGCAGCCTCGCGGCGGGACCAGTGCGCGCGGACGAAGGCGGCAACCCGGCCGATCAGCCGGTCACGGCCGAGGCGCCTGATCCGGGGGCCGTCACCCCCGAGCCCTACGACCCGAACCTCGCCCGTCTCAACAAGGGAGAGTGCCGCAGGGTTGCGCGGCAGATCCTCCAGTACACGGACGTCGCAGCGCGGGCCAATGACCGCGGCGACGAGCTCTGGGAGCAGAGCACCGCCGCGCACCTCGACCGCCTCGAGGCGCGCTGGAATACGCTCTGCGCGAACGAGGACGACACCTACCTGCGCCTCTTCAACGCCGCGCTCACCACCGCGGGCCGCCTCGCTCTCAAGTACTTCACGATGGGCTACTTCGACTAGCAGCGCGCGCGGCGCGGCAGACCGCGCCGCGCAGCCGGCGTCATCGCGCCCGCGTGGCGCACCCCCCCAGCCGGGGGCATCCTCCTCTCACGGGCAGCCCGAGCCCGCACCGGAGGTCCCCCCGTGAAGCTCTACGATTCGGCCTTTGCCCCCAACCCGCGCCGCGTCCGCATCTTTCTCGCCGAGAAGGGGCTCACGGTGCCGACCGAGCAGGTCGACATCGCGAAGGCTGCGAACCGCCGGCCCGAATATCTCGCGAAGAACCCGCTCGGCGGCATTCCGATCCTCGAGCTCGACGACGGCACGGTGATCGCCGAGTCGGTCGCCATCTGCCGCTACTTCGAAGAGATGCACCCGGATCCGCCGCTGCTCGGTACCGGCGCGAAGGAGCGTGCACTCGTCGAGATGTGGCAGCGCCGGATGGAGTTCGAGGTGGCGCTCCCGATCATGCAGGTGTTCCGGAACACGCATGCCTTCTTCAAGGGACGCATTCCGCAGGTCGCCGAGTACGGTGAGGTCTGCCGCAAGTCGGCCGAGGCGCGCCTGCGCTGGATGGAGGAGGAGCTCGCCAACCGCGCCTTCGTGGCCGGTGACCGCTACAGCATCGCCGACATCACGCTGCTGGTCGGCATCGACTTCGGCCGTCCGAGCAACATCCGCATCGCACCCGAGCAGAAGAGCCTGCAGCGTTGGTACGACGCCGTCTCGGCGCGCCCGAGCGCGAAGGCCTGAGCGCATGAAGAGCCGCCGGCTGGGCAAGACCAGCCTCGTCGTCTCGGAGATCGGCCTCGGCACGATGACGTTCGGCAGCATGGCCGACGAAGCCCAGTCGTGCGCGATCCTCGACCGCGCCGTCGATGCGGGCGTCGATTTCATCGACGTTGCCGAGATATACCCCGTGCCGCCCGATCCGAAGTGGGCCGGCGCCTCCGAGGAGATCGTCGGCAAGTGGATGGCGGACCGCCGTCGCGACGGGATCATTCTCGCCACCAAGGTTGCCGGGCCGGGCGGCGGCTGGTTCAAGACGCCCGTGCGCAGCGGCATCACCGGCCTCGATCGCCATCACATCGAGCGCGCGGTCGAGGGCAGCCTGCGACGCCTTCGCACCGACTACATCGACCTCTACCAGACCCATTGGCCCGATGGCGGACTGCCTCTCGAGGTGACGATGGAGGCCCTCGATCGCTTGGTGCAGGAGGGCAAGGTCCGTTACGTCGGCTGCAGCAACCAGACGGCCTACGGCCTGACGAAGAGTCTGTGGGTTTCGGACCTGCACGGCCATGCCCGCTGCGAGACGATCCAGAACAACTTCAGCCTGCTCAACCGCCGCTTCGAGGACGAGCTGGCCGAGGTCTGCCGGAAGGAATCGGTGAGCCTGCTGCCCTACAGCCCCCTCGCGGGCGGCGTGCTCACGGGAAAGTATCTGGACGGTGCCCTGCCGGCGGGGGCGCGCTTCAGCCGCTACCGGGAGCACGATCCGCGCACGAAGGTGATGGCCGCGCGTTTCCTCAACGAGCGCACGCTGACCGCGACGGCAAAGCTGGTCGCGCTGGCACGCGAGCACGGCCTTGCGCCGGTGACCCTCGCCACGGCCTTCTGTCTCGCGCAGGACTTCGTGGGCTCGACCCTCGCGGGTGCGACGCGCGCCGAGCAGCTCGACGACGTGCTCGCGGCTGCCGACGTGACCCTCGAGCCCGAAGCGCTCGCTGCGGTGAACCGGATCTCGAAGGAAATTCCCTACCCGCTCGGCTGAGACCGTCGCCGATACCGAGAGAAGAAGGGAGCGATCGTGCGCGGCGCGGACGTGATCGTGGTGGGGGGCGGTGTCGTGGGCTGCGCCGTCGCCTTTGCGCTGGCCCGAGAGCGGCTTTCCGTGGTGCTGCTCGAAGCCGAGGACGTCGCCAGCGGAGCGTCCGGAGCCGCGGCGGGCATGCTCGCGCCGGTGAGCGAGGCCGCGAGTCCGGGGCCGCTGCTGCGGCTCGGCCTCGAGAGTCTCGCTCTCTTTCCTGCGCTGGTTGCCGAGGTGCGCGAGCGCTCCGGCATCGATCCGGAGCTCGAGCGCTCGGGCTGCCTGCGCGTCGCCGCCAGCGAAGAGGAGGCGCGTGCCTTCCGCGCGCGCGATCGCGCGCTTCCGAGCCTCGACCTCGAGTGGCTCGACGCTGCGGCCGCGCGCCAGCTCGAACCCTCGCTCGCGCCGGGCATCCACGGTGCGCTTCTCTCGCCGCACGAGTCGCAGGTGCGAACGCCGCTGTTCGCGCGGGCCCTCGCTCTCGCGGCCGTCTCGCTGGGCGCAGATCTTCGGCTCGGCACGCCCGTTCGAGGTCTGCTGCGCGATGGCGCGCGCGTTCACGGCGTCGAGACCACGGCTGGGCGCGTCGAGGGTGCGGCCGTCGTGCTCTGCACGGGCATCGATGCGGCGCAGAGCCCCGTGTGGCTCGGCCGCGTGGGCACGCTTCCGATCGTACCGGTGCGCGGGCAGATCCTCGCGCTGACGCCGCGCACGGCGGGGCTGCGCACGATCGTGTGGGGGGGCAGCACCTATCTCGTGCCCCGGCGCGACGGCAGCATCGCCGTGGGCGCCACGGAGGAGCGTGCCGTCTTCGAGCGTCGCGTGACAGCCGCCGGTGTCGCCCAGCTCCTCGGCGATGCGATCCGCCTCGCCCCTGCGCTCGACGAAGCTGGCTTCGCCGGAGCCAAGGCCGGCCTGCGTCCCGCGACGCCGGATCAGCTCCCGTTGGTCGGCCCCTGGCCCGGCGTCGACGGCCTCCTGCTCGCCGCCGGCCATCACCGAAACGGCGTGCTGCTG
>CAYOIG010000637.1:0-3265 GCA_964403915.1 uncultured Myxococcaceae bacterium | reverse complement strand
GGACGAGGTGATCTGCGGCTTTGGGCGCACGGGCGAGTGGTTCGGCTGCCAGACCTACGACATCGCGCCCGACTTCATGAACATCGCGAAGGCCGTCACCTCGGGCTACGTGCCGCTCTCGGCCGCGATCGTGGGCGAGCGTGTGGCGCACACGCTGCACGAGAAGGGAGGCCGGCTCGCGCACGGCTACACCTATTCGGGTCACCCGCTCGCCTGTGCGGTCGGCATCGAGAACCTGCGGATCATGGCCGCCGAGGGGCTGGTGGAGCGCGTGCGCGAGGATGTCGGCCCGTATCTGCAGCGCTGCCTCGCCGAGGCGCTCGGCGACCACCCGCTGGTGGGTGAGGTGCGCGGCGTCGGCCTCATGGCCGCCGTCGAGCTGGTGCGCGACAAGGCGAAGGCGGAGCTCTTCGACCCGCCCGGTGAGGTGGGCCTGCGCGCCCTCGACCACTGCTTCGACGCGGGCGTCACCTGCCGCGTGGTGCGCGATGCGCTCTGCTTCGCGCCGCCACTGGTGATCTCGCGCGGCGAGATCGAGGAGCTCGCAGCGCGGGCCAGGCGCGCGGTGGACGCGACGGCGAAGGATCTCGGCGTTCTGTAGTCGGAGATCCGTGCCGGCCGGGTGTGGCCCGCCAGCGCGGCTCGGTTCGCGCGGAGATCGGGGCCGGGCCGGGGGCGGGGCCCAGCCGGGCTGGAGGCGGCCTCGACCAGGCTCTCGAGCGGGCTCATGCTGCGATCGGCGAGCCGCTGGCCGAAGACGAAGCGCTGGCTCTTCGGAAAGCTCTCGATGCGCTCCAGCAGCCACTTCGCCAGGTCGTATCACCGGACCAGCAGCACGGGCGGCTCGCTCGCACGCGGCATGGGGGCCCTCGCGGTGCGCGCCCGGCACGCCGCTACGCGGCGGGCCGGGCAGAGGAAGAGAGAAAAAGGAAGACTCAGAAAGGGTTCAAGAGTCCAAGTGCCAAGGGCTACCCGCGGCTGCGTTGCCGCAGCGCGAGGCTGCCGAGGCCCGCGAGCACCAGCAGGGCCGTAGAGGGCTCGGGGATACTCGCGACGCGAAAGCCGAGGCCAACGTTCTCGTCCGTCGTGTAGACGGCGTAGTACGAGAAGCCGGCCGCAAGGTCGCCCGCGAAAAAGGAGCTCCAGGCCCCGCCTCGCATCCCGCGGCTCCTACCGAACCCGAACTTGATCTGCTCGTGCCACTCCCAGACGTTCCCGCCCTGATCGAAGGTGCCGCTCGGGCTGTCGGAGAGCGCGTAGGCGCCAACGTCCGTGAGCGTGCCGGGCGGGTGCGCGTACGGATAGCAGTTCGCCGAGTTGCCGGTGTCGCTCCCCGGCGCGACGCAGTAGATCGTCGCATTCGTTCCCGTCGGGTAGTCGTAGTAGAGCCCCGCGATCGGGTCGTAGTAGGCCGCCTTGTACCACTCGCTCTCGCTCGGCAGGAACACCGTCGCGGTCGGGTTGCGCAGCACCGAGTTGGCCGCGATCGCCGCGGGCGTGAGCGTATAGGCACCATCCTCGGTCGTGAGAGACGTCTGCGCGCCCGTGGGCTGGCCATTGTGCAGCCAGTTGGAGAAGCGCGCCGCGTCCCAGAACGAGACGTACGTGACCGGCTTGCTCGCGAAGCCGGACTTCACGCTGTAGCTGTAGCTCCCGGAGACGCCGCTGCGCGTGATGCCACCGAAGGTCTCATTGCTGTCCATGCCCGTGCTGTACAGCGCGTGCGTGTCGGTGGTGGCCACGGCGTTCAAGAACTCCGCGTACTGCGCGTTCGTGACCTCGTACTTCCCGATCTTGTAGGTGTCGGCCACGGCGCCGCAGGGCGAGGCGTTCGAGGGGCCGCAGTTGACGGGATCCGTATCCGCGGCGTTGCCCGGCGCGCCGACCGTCACCCAGTCGATCGTGACGGCCAACGCGGCGGGCGGTGTGAGCGTGGCGGCGGCAAGGGCGAGCGCCGCGGCAAGGCGCGGCAGGGCGCAGAAGACGGATTGGGCGAGAGGCGGCGGCATCGGGGGCGCCTCGGAGGCCAGCGCGCCCGGCCACCGGCCCTCCCGGTAGGGTGCGCGCTCAGTACAACGAATATGTGGCGCGCCGGCCGGGAACGTGTCAGCACAGTGCAAAGAAGACTGCGGGCTCCCTGCCGCCAGCGCCTGCGCGCAGGGCCACGGCGCAACGCCGCAGGAACGCTGCCCCCTCGGATGGGGGCGTGGCGCGGCGAGGCTCTCTCGGCGTTCATCTCACAGCCAGTCCGCGCTACGGTTGGTCCCGTGCACGCGATTCCCCGCATCACCCAGGATCCCGACGCGATGGGAGGGCGCCCGTGTATTCGGGGCCTTCGCGTCACCGTGGGCACGATCGTGGGGCTGCTGGCGGCCGGAAAGACGGCCGAGCAGGTGCTGGAGGCCTACCCCTATCTCGAGCCCGAGGACATCCAGGCGGCGCTCACCTACGCCGCCTGGCGAACGGAAGAGGTCGAGGTCCCTCTCCGTCCCCGATGAAGATTCTGATCGACGTCAACCTGCCGCCGGCCTGGGTTGAAGAGCTGCGCGGGCGGGTTCGACGCCGTGCACTGGACCTGCGCCGGGCTGCCCACTGCCAGTGACATCGAGCTGATGGCCTTCGCGCGATCACACGGCTACGTCGTGTTCACCCACGACCTCGACTTCGGCAGGCTGCTCGCGCTCACGCGAGACAGTGGTCCCAGCGTGCTGCAGGTGCGAACACAGAACGTGCTCCCCGATGCCATCGGCCGGCTGGTCACGACTGTGCTGCACGCCTACCACGACGCCCTGCTCGAGGGCGCCCTCGTGAGCGTCGACGAGCGCACGGCGCGGGTCCGGGTGTTGCCGATCCGCTGAACCCGCCAGCTCGCGCCTCCCGACCGGCGGGGATGTGTCGGACAGGTCGCCAGGCGCAGAGAACCCCGGCCGTGAGACACCCACAGCATCGCGCGCGGGCTCCGCGGCGTGTCGTGCTACCCGCGACGGCGCTGGCGCAGCGCGAGGCTACCGAGGCCCGTCAGAACCAGCAGGCCCGTGGAAGGCTCGGGGATACTCGCGACGCGAAAGCCGACGGAGCCGACCTCGAGCGACGGGCTGTCGTAGAGCGAGAAGCCGGCCACGAGGGGGCCCTCGCCGCCGAGCCAGGCCCCGCCCCGCAGCCCGCGGCCCGAGGCTTCGTCGCCCTTGATCTGCTCGTGCCACTCCCAGACGTTCCCGCCCTGATCGTAGGTGCCGCTCGGGCTGTCCGAGAGCGCGTACGCGCC
>CAYOIG010000636.1:0-5734 GCA_964403915.1 uncultured Myxococcaceae bacterium | reverse complement strand
GTTGCCGGGCCGCAGCGCGCTGACGTCGATGCGGTCGGCCTCCCGTCCGGCCGAGCCCACGGTGACGATGCGGCCGCGATAGGTCGCGGCATCGATGCTGCCCTGCAGCGTACGGCCGCCGACCGAGTCGACCACGAGATCTGCGCCGCGACCGTCCGTCAGTCTCCGGGTCTCGGCGACGAAGTCCTGCTTCGCGTAGTCGATGCCGTGGTCGAGACCGAGCGCGCGCAGGCGTTCCAGCTTCTCCGGGCTCGACGCGGTGGCGAGCACGCGGGCGCCCGCTCCCTTCGCGAGCTGGATCGCTGCCATGCCCACGCCGCCGGCGCCGGCCTGCACCAGCACGGTCTGCCCTTCCTGTAGCTGCCCGAACTCGAAGAGGCAGTCGTCCGCGGTGCCGACGGCGATCGGGACGCAGGCGCCGCGCTCGAAGTCGAGTGCCTCCGGCAGCACCCACGTTGCGCCCGCCTGCACGGCTACCCGCTCGGCGTGCGAGCCGTGGGGCATCACGGCGACCACGCGATCTCCCGGGCGCCGATCGGAGACCTGCGCGCCCACCTCGCGCACCACGCCGGCGCACTGATAGCCGACGATGTGAGGTGTGCTCGCCATCGCGCCGTGGAGCCGGTGCAGGAGGTCGCCGCCCTCGATGCTGATGGCGCGCACCTCGATTACCACGCCGTCCGGGGCGCAGGCGGGGTCGGGCACCTCGGCGTAGCGGAAGACGGAGGGCGGTCCGGTGCGGTCGTAGACGGCGGCTTTCATGATCCGCCGAGTCTATCTCGCAGGAGGCCTGCCTTCCCGGGCTCCACTCGCCGGGCCGTCTTCCGATGAGTGGCCGGGGAGGAGGCCCCGTGATCGGCACGCGCGTGCTCCGCTGCGGCGTAAGGACGGTCGCTGCCCTGGCAATCGCGACGGGCGCGGCAGCGGCAGACCCCGAAGCGCTCGCCCGGGGCGATGCCGCCTACGCGCTCCGGGGCCTTGGCCAGGTGGGTGGCCGAGCTGCTCCGGGGCCCATCGCAGAGGCCGTGGCGGCCTACGAGGAGGCCCTCGGCGAGGGCGGCCCCGGCCTCGAGGCCCACTGGAAGCTCCTGCGGGCCCTCTTCTTCCAGGGCGAGTACGCGGCGGACGCGGCGGGCAGGCGAGCGGCCTTCGGCCGGGGGGTCGCGGTCGGCCAGGCGGCCGAGGGGCGGCTCGCCGACTCGATCGGCATCGCGACGCTGGGCGGAGAAAGGCTTCCCGCAGAGGTGGCCGCTGCCCTGCGTGGCAACCCGGATGCCGTGCCCGTCTGCTTCTGGAGCGCGGTCGTGCTTGCCTCCTGGGGCCGCGAGGCGGGAGCCATGCTGGCCCTGCGGGAAGGCATTGCCGAGCGGCTTCGCTGGCAGGCAGAGCTCGTGATCGCCCTCGACCCGGCCTACGAAGGAGGGGGCGCCCATCGGCTCCTCGGCCGCCTCCACGCGGAGGTGCCGAGGATCCCCTTCCTGACGCCCTGGGTGCATCGCGAGAGGGCGCAGGCGGAGCTGCAGCGCGCCCTTGCCCTCGCGCCGGACGATCCCTGGAATCAGCTCCTGCTGGGGATGACCCTGCTGGAGCAGGCGCCGGCCGAGAAGCTGCGCGCCTTCGAGCTGCTCCGGCGCGTGGCGGCCCGCGGCCCGCGGCCCGAGTCCATGGTGGAGGACACCGGCCTCGAGCAGACGGCCCGTGCGCTGCTGGCGGCGGCAGGCGGTGGCGAGGAAAACTCGTTCCGCGCGAGAGAACTTCGGCTCTCTTCCGACCTGGGAAGGCCTCCCGTCCAGAAATAGAATCCAGTGATTCCAGCGGGTTGCGCCGTCACCCGCCTCGATCGGCGTTGGCCCGCCGTTTGCTAACAGTGTTTGATCGGGAGGCGTGCACCCGCCGCGCGCAGGGTGCGTCCCCGATACAGCAGACTCTCCCCTCCGGGCCGGGCAGCTCGGGCGGGGCTCCACCAGCACGGGGTGGCCTGGCCCGGCCGGGCCACCCCCTGCTGCGTGTCAGCGCGGGCGCTGGAGCCCCGGCGCCGGGCTCCCGTGCTGGTAACGCTGGTCGTTCGTGCGCTCGCAGATGCGCCAGCCCGCCGGCGTACGCAGCAGCCGGTCGCGGTAGAAGCCGCCGCAGAAGAAGGTCTGCACGCCGCCGTCGGCCTGCGGGAGCCCCATGGGATTGAAGAACGAGCAGATGCTCGTGCCGTGGTCGTCCGACGTCTCGATCACGAAGTTCGAGACCATGTGCTGGATCAGCACGAACGGCTCGAGCGCCTTGGCCAGCCACTCCTTGATCGCAGGCAGCTCGCCGCGAATGCCGCCGGAGCGCGTGTAGTCGATCACGGCGTCTGGCGTGAACACGCGGTCGAGGAGCGCGAAGTCGCGCGTGTCGATCGCCGTGCAGTACAGCGTGAGCAGCTCCTCGATCTCGATGCGCTCGCGAAGGCTCGCGACCAGCGCCACGGACGTCATTCGCCTCTACCTCCCGATTGACCGGCGCATGCTATCACGCGCCCTGCTGCGACTTGCGGCCGAGCGTGCTGCCGCGGATCCTCGGCGCGAAGGGGCGCCGGGAGGCACCGATGGGGGGCACGGCCGGCGCCGTCTACGCAGGAGGAGGATGCGTGCGGAATCTAGTGCTGGGAGTCTGTCTTGCGATCGCCGTTGCGGCGTCGGCCGCGCGGGCGGCCGACCCGAAATCGGCAGCGGGCACCGAGCTCACGGGGTGGGCGGAGCCCGGGCCGGCCGATCTCGTCGTGCTCGAGGGCCTCGAAGGGGACAACCTCGCCGAAGCGAGGAATGCCAGGGGCACGAAGCTCGAGATCCAGACCGCGAAGAAGGATCTCGACGGGGACGGCATCGCGGAGATCTTCTACTTCGTGAAGCATCCCATGTTCTGCTACGAGGAGCTGGGCGGCTGCTCCCTCCTCGTCGTTCGCCGAGTCTCACTCTCGGATCCCTGGCAGGAAATCGGCGTGCTCACGGTGCCGGCACCGAGCCTCGTCGTGATGCCTGCGAAGTCGGGCGAGCTGCCGACGCTGCGGCCTCTCGGCTCGCAGCCCTATGCCTTCGACGGGCGCCAGTATCGGGCGCAGCCCGCGGACGGGCCGGCGGTCTCTTCGCCGGACGCTTCGAGGCCGTGAGCGCAGCCCGGCGCGGCGGCAGGCCGCCGCGCCGGGCCCTCACTCATTCGCAGACGATGCGACCCTCGGCCGTGTAGGGAGGGTCGACCGGGTTCGGTCGCGGGTCTCCCGAGAGCAGCAGGCCCGGGTCGCTGGTCTCGACGTTCACCCAGTCCGGCGCGCCGGCCAGCATGGCGTTCACCCAGCTCACGACCGTCGGCACGCCGCCGGTGGTGTCGGTGTAGATCTTGTTGTGCCCCCACATCGTATGCCGCGAGCCCGAGCCGATGTAGTAGCGGTAGTTGGCCGGCGCTTGCGCAAAGGCGCCGCTCGTCTGAGCCCGCATGCCGTCGTTCCACTTGCAGCTAGGCGCCCACCAGGTGAACCAGGTGACGAAGCTGTCGGGGCTGAGCATGATCTGGTAGAAGCCCACCTGACCGCCGCTCCCGCCGTCGTAGGCGGTGCTGTAGTTGGCGAAACGGTTCTTCTTGTAGAAGTTCGCGGCCTCGCCCCAGAGCTTCGAGGCGTCGAGCTCCGCCACCGGCTTGTCGAGGGCAGGAATCCACTTCGGCAGCGTGTTCGCGATGCCCCACTTCGAGATCTGATGCTCGAGGAACGACTGCGGCACGACGCCATTGCCGCCGTCGCCGAGCACGGCGAAGTCGGACGAGGGATAGACGCCCTCCTGCAGGTAGGCGCTGTTCAAGATCGCGCCGTAGCTGCCGGCGCTCGAGCCCGTGACGAAGACCTGGTCGGGGTTCACGAAGTGCTCGCGCGCCCACTTCTCGGCCACCTGCGCGTTCACGAAACCCTTGTGCTGGATCGTCGCCGGCGCGAGATTCGGCCACTCGTGCTGCACCGTCGCGTCGCCCCAGTGGACGTCGCCCGTGCAGTAGGGCACGAAGACGACGTTCCAGTCCCTGAACGGGTTGTCCGGGTTGTTCATGTCCGCGAAGCCCGACTTCGAGTTCGCCGGATTGTCGCCTGCGCCCGCCGTCTGCTTGAAGCTCTTGATCGCCTCGCAGGTGAGGTAGTCCCAGCAGGCACCGCCGCCCTGGTAGTAGACGAGGAGCTTGTTGACGGTGCCGCGGCGCACGAAGTGCACCCAGGGCGTGCCGCGCGAGCAGATGGGCTCGAGGATCTTGCCCTGATAGGGCACCTGCGCCGGCGGCGAGATCATGACGAAGCTCTCGGAGACGTTCGGCGAGACGAGGTTCGCGAGCACGACCTCCCGCGAGAGCGCCTTCACGCGCTCGACCACCTGCGCGGCGCCGTCCTTCCCGAGGGCCGACCAGCGCAGCAGGATCTCGAGCCAGCTCGAGGCGAGGCTGCGCTCGCGCTCGAGCTTCTCGCGCTCGCGGTCGTGGCTGCGGCCGAGAAGATGGCGGCCGTCGGCGCCAACGAGCTGCCAGCAGCCGTTTCCTGCGGCGCGAATGCCGCCGAAGGCGCGGATGGCCTTCAGATAGCGAGCGCCGGAGACGGCGCTCCGGACCTGCGCCGCGACACCGGTGGCGCCATCGGAGATCTTCGTGAAGACCTCGTTCGCCGTTGCGGTCGTCTCCGCGCAGTCGACGCCTGCCTCCTGCGCGGTGGCCTCGGCGACGTCCCAGGCCTTCGTGAGCGCATTGCTCGCCTCGACCAGGCGCGCATCGAAGGGGGGAACCCGCGGGTCGATCTCCTGGAACGCGACCGCGTCGAAGACCCGCCGGCAGGCCGTAGCCGCCGCCGAGAGCTTGGCGGCGACGCAGCGGTCGGTCGGGTAGACCGCGGTGGGCGGCCCCTGGCCGACGGCGCGGGCCGGCAGGGCGAGGCCGGCCACGACGAGGGTCGGCAGCAGGAAGGTCGGCAGCAGGAAGGAGGCGGGCGTTCGGCGCATGGAGACCTCGGGGGCTGGAGTTACAGGCCTGGAATACTCCAGCTAGCACCCGGACTGAACGCGCGTCAAGCGAATCTTGGAGCGGCCGCCTGGGCCTGCGTTGGAGCCGTGCCCGGGCCTGCCCCGCCGCTCAAGCTCTCGCCCGCCGCCGGCCGATTCGAAGGGGCATGACGACCTCCGGGAAGCGGCTGCCGGCAGGGGAGGCGCGGGGAGACCGGCGCCCCGCGATCGCCGGGGGCACGCCCATCCGCAGCCTTCTGCTGCCCTTCGCACGTCCGGAGATCGGCCGCGAGGAAGAGGAGGCCGTGCTCGAGGTCCTGCGCTCGGGCTGGCTCGGCACCGGCGCGCGAACGGCCGAGTTCGAACGCACCTTCGCGCGGCAGGTTGGCGCCGCACATGCGATCGCGACCACCTCGTGGACGGCGGGCATGCACCTGCTGCTCCGTGCCTTCGGCCTTGGTCCGGGCGACGAGGTGGTGACCACGGCGATCACCTTCCCGGCCACCGTGAACGCGATCCTGCACGCCGGGGCCCGGCCCGTGCTCGCCGACGTGCATCCGCAGCGGCTGACCCTCGACCCCAAGAGCGTCGCGGCGGCGATCACACCGCGCACGCGCGCCATCGTTCCCGTACACCTCTACGGCTGGCCCTGCGCCATGGACGAGATCCATGACCTCGCGCGCCAGTACGGCCTTCTGGTGCTGGAGGACGCCGCGCAGGCCGCCGGCGCGACCTGC
>CAYOIG010000635.1:0-5649 GCA_964403915.1 uncultured Myxococcaceae bacterium | reverse complement strand
AGCAGATCGACGACCGCCTCGAGGCCGAGCGCCGCCCGCACAGATGCGAGCTCGGGCTGGAGAGGCCCCCAGCCGGCGATGCAGACGCGCACCCCGGGCGCGTGCTCGCGCAGCCGCGCGGCGACGCGCAGCAGGAGGGGGTAGTCCTTCTCCGGCACGAGGCGGCCGATCGCGAGCAGGATCGTCTGATCCTCGGCCCAGCCCAGGCGACGGCGCAGCTCGGTGCGTGATGCGCTCGGAACGAGACGCTCCCCGTCGATGCCGTTGTAGATCACGCGCACCTGGTCCTGGCGCAGGCCCACCGAGCGCAGCAGGACCTCCTCCACGCCGCGTGCGTTCGCGATGCGGAGGTCGGTCGCCCGGGAGAGCTGGCGGTCGAGGAAGGCCTCGTACCCGTGCTCGTAGGGCCTGCTGTTGCGCGCCGAGGCGACGATTCCCCGAAGCCCGGCCGAGAGCGCCGCCGCCCGGCCCCAGAACGACGGAGAGTAGAGCCAGGCATGCACGACGTCGGGCTCGAGCCGGCGCAGCAGGGAGCGCAGGGCCAGGAAGAAGCGCACCCCTCCCAGCGCACGCTTGTCCAGCAGGTGCACCGCCGAGCCCGCTTCCTCGAAGGCGGTCGTGAGATCGCCCGGCAACGGACAGTAGTTGATCAGCGTATGCCGAAAGCGCGCCGGGTCGCTGTGGCGGACCAGCAGCAGGGCCTGCCGCTCGGCGCCTCCCGGCATCAGGCTCTCGAAGACGTGGACGACGTGGAGAGGTTTCACGGGGGCTCTCGGATCGGAAGCTCGCGGACGCGGCAGAATACCAGAGTTCCCCTGCGGCTCCCGGGGGCGGTGGATTCGACACCGGAATGTGCAGGGCGGGCTGCGAGAGCACTGCCAGCGACGATGAGCCGCGTGATCGCAGCCGCTGCGGCAAGGGGCTAAAGAGACGGTGCAGAAGGAGGAGGCCGCCATGCGCGCGATCGTGATCGACCAGCCCGGTGCCGAGGACGCGATGCGCGTGGGTGAGGTTCCGGCCCCGGTGCCCGGCGCGGGCGATCTCCTGATTCGGGTCGCGGCTGCGGCCGTGAACCGGGCCGATCTGCTCCAGCGGCAGGGCCTGTATCCACCGCCGCCCGGCGCCTCTCCGATCCTCGGCCTCGAGTGCGCCGGTACGGTCGCCGCCGTGGGCGCCGGTGTGACGGGTTGGAGCGTCGGCGAGCGCGCCATGGCGCTGCTCTCGGGCGGTGGCTACGCCGAGCAGGTCGCCGTGCCCGCAGTCTGCGCCATGAAGGTGCCTGAGCGGCTCTCACTGGAGGAGGCCGCTGCCGTCCCGGAGGTCTTCCTCACGGTCTTCCTCAACGTCTTCCAGCTCGGCGCGCTGCCGGACGCGGGCTGGGCCCTGGTGCACGGCGGCGGGAGCGGCATCGGCACGGCGGCGATCCAGATGGTGAAGGCGGCCGGCGGAGGCATCGTGGTGACGGCGGGCTCGGACGAGAAGTGCCGCCAGTGCCGCGAGCTCGGCGCCGACGTCGCCGTCAACTACCGCACGGGCGATTTCGTCGCCGAGGCAAAGGCCGCAACGGCCGGCCGGGGAGTCGATGTGGTGCTCGACTCGATCGGCGCTTCCTACCTGACGAAGAATCTCGCGAGCCTCGCCACGGGCGGGCGGCTCGTGCTGATCGGTCTCATGGGCGGCGCGAAGGCCGAGATCGGTCTTGGAGAGCTGCTGGTGCGCCGGCTCTCGGTGATCGGCTCGACGCTTCGGACGCGGCCGGCGGCGGAGAAGGGAGCGCTCGTCGCCGCCTTCCGCGAGCGTTTCGGGCAGGCGCTCGAGGACGGTCGCCTGCGGCCGGTGGTCGACCGCGTGCTGCCCCTCGCGCAGGCGCCGGCAGCCCACCGGGCCATGAAGGCGAGCGAGCATTTCGGAAAGATCGTCCTCCAGATGGCCTGACGCGGTGCGCCCCGGCGGTTACTCTCCCGCCTCCCAAAACCGAACCGCGACCGCGAGTCGAGGAGAGAGATCTTGCCCGAGATGCAGCGCACCCTTTCGATCGTCAAGCCCGATGCCACGGCCAAAGGCGCCGCGGGCGAGATCCTGCGGCGTTTCCAGGCCGCCGGGCTCCGGGTGATCGCCCTCAAGATGGTGCACCTCACGGAGGCGCAGGCGAAGGGCTTCTATGCCGTCCACAAGAGCCGGCCTTTCTTCGGCGACCTGGTGAAGTTCATGACCTCGGGGCCGGTGGTGCTGAGCGTGCTCGAGGGCCCGGATGCCGTCGCGAAGAACCGGGAGCTGATGGGACCGACCGACTCGGCCAAGGCGGCGGCGGGGACGATCCGCGGCGACTTCGGTACGGACATCGAGCGCAACGCAGCGCACGGCTCGGACGCGCCGGAGACGGCGCGCACCGAGATCGCCTACTTCTTCAATGCCTTCGAGATCCAGGCGCCCGTCGAGGCGCTTCCGGGCTGAGGGGGGAGGGCCCGGACGGGGATCTCGCAGTGCGGCTCAGTTGTATCCGCGGGCGATCAGCAACAAGAGGCCGAGGTACGTGATCACGAGCCAGAGGCTCTGGTTCTTCAGCGCGCGAGACAAAGGATCCCCCCTTCCCCTATCCGAATCGTGAGGCCATCGCTCGAGTCGTGGATCGAGCGATGGCGCACGACACTTGAGTGATTAGCACGCGCGCCCGCCACTTCCGCAAGAAAATGTGTCGGCGCTGCATTCATCGGCCGCTGAACTCGGGTTCGCGCCGGGCGCGGATGGCCGCGATGCCCTCGGCCAGGTCGGCCGTCTCGTAGCATTCGGCCTGTCGTGCGGCTTCGAAGGCGAGCTGGTCGTCGAGGCTCACCGTGAGGCTTCGTGCGAGCGCGTCCTTGACGCCGCGCACGGCGAGCGGGGCACTCGTGGCGATCTCCTGCGCCAGGGCGAGGGCGCGCATGAGGGTGCTCTCCTGCGGCACGGCCTCGCTCACGAGGCCGATGCGGGCCGCCTCGGCGCCGTCGATCACCCGTCCCGTGTAGAGCAGCTCCGCAGCGCGTGCGGGCCCCACCAGCCGCGGCAGCGTCCAGGTTGCGCCCATGCCGGGATGGATGCCGAGCCGCACGAAGTTGAGGCCGAGCCGGGCATTGGTGGCCGCGATCCGCAGATCGCAGCCGAGGGCGACGCAGAGTCCGGCGCCGATGGCCGCTCCGCCGATTGCCGCGACGGTCGGGAAGGGAAGGTCGCGGACGGCGAGAAAGAGGCGGTAGAAGGCCTCCATCTCGTCCTGGTTCCGCCGCCGCGCCGCGCCGCCCGGGTCGGCACGCCCGGCGGCGCCCTTGGCTTCGATCATCCCGAGGTCGCCGCCAGCGGAGAAGGCGCCGCCGGCGCCGGTGAGCACCAGCGCACGCACGGAGTCGTCCCCGCGAAGCCGCGCCACTTCGGCCGAGAGCGCACGCCCCATGGCCTCGGTCATGGCGTTGCGACGCTCCGGATCGCTGAGCGTCAGCACGGCCACGTTGCCTTCGCGGCGCGGGAGGACCAGCGGCGCGGTCACCGCGTTAGTCGGCGCTGCGCCGCAGGAAGGCCGGCGCTTCGATGTCCTCCTCCTCGACCAGCCGCCGGGCACGCTCGGTCTTGCGCCGGAGGAAGGCGGGGACGTCCATCTCGTCCTCGAACGGAGACATGAAATCCTCCGGGCGGGCCAGCTCCTCGGCCGCGGGCTCGAACGCCGGAGGCGCGACCGGGCGCAGGGGCTCGGGCTCTGCCACCGGCAACGGGGCCGGCTCGTCGAAGAGCGCCGACTGCAGCGCTGCGGGAGCGCCCTCGGCCGCCCGAGACGCCTCGCGGCGCAGGGGGGTCACGTTCGAGACGTCGCTGGCGTCGAAGTCTCGGTCACGCCCGGGATCGCGCCGCATGCGCCCGTCGTCGAGCCCTGTGGCGATCACCGTCACCCGGAGCTCGCCCTCGCCGAGCCGCTCGTCCACGACGGCTCCGAAGATGATGTTCGCGTCCTCGTGGGCCGCTTCCTGCACCAGGGTCGCGGCCTCGTTGACCTCGAAGAGCGTCATGTCGGCGCCGCCGGTGATGTTGATCAGAACGCCGCGCGCGCCCTCGATCGAAAGATCCTCGAGCAGCGGGCTCGAGATGGCGCAGCGCGCCGCCTCCGCCGCGCGCGCCTCGCCACGGCCGATGCCGGTGCCCATCAGCGCCATGCCCATCTCGCTCATGATCGTCCGCACGTCGGCGAAGTCGAGGTTGATGAGGCCGTGGACGGTGATGAGATCGGAGATGCCCTTCACGGCGTTGTACAGGACGTCGTCCGCGAGGCGGAAGGCATCCTTCACCGTGGCGGACTTCCCGGCCAGCGCCAGCAGCCGGTGGTTCGGAATGGTGATGAGGGTGTCGACCACGCGATGGAGCTCTTCGAGGCCCCGCTCGGCGTGGCGGCCGCGGACCTTGCCCTCGAACTGGAAGGGCCGCGTGACGACGGCCACCGTGAGGGCTCCGACCTCCCGCGCGATCTCGGCCACGATCGGCGCCGCGCCGGTGCCGGTGCCGCCGCCGAGGCCGGCCGTCACGAAGACCATGTCCGTCCCGGTCAGCAGCTCGCGCAGGCGGTCGCGGGCCTCGAGCGCCGCCGCACGGCCCTTCTCGGGATTCGCGCCGCAGCCGAGGCCGCGGGTCACCTCGGGGCCGAGCTGGAGCTTGACGGGCGCGCGGCTGTGCTGGAGGGCCTGGGCATCCGTGTTGGCGACGACGAAATCCACGCCGTCGAGGCCGGCGCGGATCATGGTGTTGAGCGCGTTGCTGCCGCCGCCGCCGACGCCGATCACCTTGATGGAGGCCTGCATGCGCGGCGTCTCCTCGAACTCGAGGAGATCCGAGGTCTGCCCTCCCTCCGGCCCGAGCTCGAGCAGGTCGGGCCGCTCGCGACCCGCCAGATCCGATGCTCCTCTGCCGTGCTGCTCGCCCCGCGGACCCCGCGGGCGCCCGTCGTGCGCCATGACTGACCCCCCTGTGGCTCGGCGCAAAATCTAACACGAACGCTGCGATTTTGTGTCGGTTGGCGGCGACTATTCCTCCTCCCCGAAGAACCACTGCCGCATGCGCTCCCGCACGCGCGAGAAGATCGACTCGTCGCGAATCCGGAACCGGCTCTGGGCGCGGCGGGCGCTCTGCGAGACGCCGTAGAGCACGAGGCCGATCCCGGTGGCGTACATCGGGCTGCGCACCACGTCCTGCAGACCGGTGACGTGCAGGGGCGTGCCGCCGCGGACGGGCGTCTCGAAGATCTCCTCCGCCAGCTCGACCATGCCCTCGAGCGCCGAGCAGCCGCCCGTCAGCACGACGCCGGAGGGGATGCGCTCGCTCAGCCCGGCCTTCTCGAGCTCCTGCCGCGCCAGCGTCAGGATCTCGTCGACCCGCGGCTCGATGATCTCGCACAGGATCTTGCGCGAGACCTCGCGGGGCCGGCGGCCGCCGACACTGGGCACGGTCAGGACGTCGTCGCTCGCGAGGAAACGCGCCGCAGCCACGCCGAACTTCTTCTTGATGCGCTCCGCCTCTTCGAAGGGCGTCCGCAGCCCCACCGCGATGTCGTTCGAGATGTGGTAGCCGCCGAGGGCCAGCACCGACGTGTGCTTGACCGAGCCGCCGGACAAGACGGCGATGTCGGTGGTGCCG
>CAYOIG010000634.1:0-3407 GCA_964403915.1 uncultured Myxococcaceae bacterium | reverse complement strand
GCGCGGGAGATCCAGCGAGCGCCTGCGGGCGAGGGTCTCGAAGGCGCCTACACCTTTCTCGCGCATCGCCTGTCGGGGATCGCGAACGGCATCGATACCGGTCGCTTCGATCCGGCGACGGATGCCGCACTGCCGGCGAGGTTCTCGGCCGAGAAGCCGGAGGGCAAGGCGCGCTGCCGTGCCGCGCTGCTGGCCGAGCTCGACCTCGAAGCGACGCCCCCGGGCCGGCTGTGCGTAGCGATCGGGCGTTTCGCGCAGCAGAAGGGCTGGGACGTGCTGGCCGAGGCCGTGGATGCGCTCGTGGCCAGCGGTGCCACGCTCGCCCTGCTCGGCGCCGGCGACGCTGGCATTGCGACGCGCGTCCGTGCGGCGGCCGCGCGTCACCCGCGCCGCGTGGTGCTCCGCACGGGCTTCGACGCCGCGCTCGCACGCCGACTCTACGCCGGAGCGGACGCGGTGCTGATCCCTTCCCGCTTCGAGCCCTGCGGCCTCGTGCAGATGATCGCCCAGCGCTACGGCGCGGTGCCCGTCGCCCACCGCGTGGGCGGCCTCTCGGACACCATCGTCGAGCCGCGCCGGCGCGCGAAGGGCCTCGACTGGAGCCAGGCCACGGGCGTGCTCTTCTCACCGCTCTCGGTCGAGACGCTCGTCGCGGCCACTGCATCGGTGGCGGGGCTCGGAGACGTCGGCGACCTCGAAGCGCTGCAGCAGCGCCTGCTCGCTCTCGACGTCTCGTGGCGCCTCCCGGCACGGCGCTGGGAGCGCCTGCTCCAGTCGGCGGCGCGCGATGCGCGGGAGCGGCCGTGACGCGCGTCTGGCCGGGAAGGCCCGATCCGATCGGCGCCACGTGGGACGGCGCCGGCGTCAACTTCGCCCTCTTCTCGGAGAACGCCGAGGCCGTCGAGCTGTGTCTCTTCGATGACGAGACGACGGAGCGCGAGCGGGTGCCGATCGTCCAGCGCTCGGGCGACGTCTGGCATGCCTATCTTCCGGGTCTTCGGCCGGGGCAGCGGTACGCCTACCGGATCCACGGGCCGTGGGCCCCCGCGCTCGGCCACCGCTTCAACCCGCGCAAGCTCGTCGCGGATCCCTATGCCCGCGCCTTCACGCGCGGCTACGTCTGGCACGACGCGCTTCTCGATCACGCGCCGCCGGCACCCGGCCGCGAAGCACGCGCCGACGAGACCGATACGGCGCCGCTCGTGCCCAAGTGCGTGATCGTGGACGGCGCCTTCGTCTGGGGCGACGACCGCCTCCCGCACATCCCGTGGACGCAGACCGTGCTCTACGAGTGCCACGTGAAGGGCATGACCCGCCTGCATCCCGAGGTGCCCGAGGATCTCCGCGGCACCTATCTGGGGCTCGCGTCGGAGCCCCTGCTCGAGCACTTCGAGCGGCTCGGCGTCACTACGCTCGAGCTCCTGCCCGTCCATCAGTCGGGTGTGGATCCGCACCTCGCGCAGCTCGGTCTCACGAACTACTGGGGCTACAACACGATCGGCTTCTTCGCGCCCGACGTGCGCTTTGCGACGCGGGGAGGAGATCCGGCGTCGGAGTTCCGCTCGATGGTGCGCCGCCTCCATCGCGCGGGGCTAGAGGTGGTGCTCGACGTCGTCTACAACCACACGGGCGAGGGCGGCCCCCTCGGCCCGACCCTCTGCTTCCGCGGCATCGACAACGCCAGCTACTACCGTCTCCGGGCCGAGAATCCCGCCGAGTACGAAGACTTCACGGGCTGCGGCAACTCGCTCGAGGTGCGGCAGCCGCGCACCCTCCAGCTCGTGCTCGACAGTCTGCGCTACTGGGCCACGGAGATGCACGTCGATGGCTTCCGCTTCGATCTGCTCCCCACGCTGGCCCGCGATCCGGAGGAGTTCAGCCGCGCTTCGCGCTTCCTGTTCGCCGTGCAGCAGGATCCCGTGCTCTCGCGCCTCAAGCTGATTGCGGAGCCCTGGGATCTCGGGCCCGGCGGCTACCAGCTCGGCGCGCTGCCCGCGGGCTGGTCCGAGTGGAACGACCGCTACCGCCAGGCCGTGCGCAGCTTCTGGCGCGGCGACGCGGGCCGGGCCGGAGAGCTCGCCTCGCGGCTCGCCGGCTCGAGCGATCTCTTCGCCGTAGGGCGCCGCAGCCCCTTCTCGAGCATCAACTTCGTCACCTGCCACGATGGCTTCACGCTCGCCGACCTCGTCTCCTACGACCGCAAGCACAACGAGCGCAACGGCGAGAACAACCGCGACGGAACCGACGACAACGCGAGCCGGAGCTGGGGCGTGGAGGGGCCGACGCAGGCGGCCGAGGTGGTTGCACTGCGCGAGCGGATGAAGCGAAACCTGATCGCGACGCTGCTGCTCTCGCAGGGCGTTCCGATGCTCTCCCACGGCGACGAGCTCGGTCGAACCCAGCAGGGCAACAACAACGCCTACTGCCACGACGACGCCCTCGCCTGGGTCTCGTGGGACCTCGACGATGCCCGGCGCCGGCTGCTCGAGTTCGTGCGTGACCTCGTGCGGATCCGGAGAGAGAATCCCGCCCTGCGGCGGAGCTTCTTCTTCGATGGCCACGAGGCGGCGCCGGGCGCTCCCAAGGACGTGACGTGGCTGCGGCCCGACGGCATCGAGATGGCCGGAAGCGACTGGCAGCAGGCCGACAACCACGTGCTCGGCATGTGGATCCACGGCGGCGCGCGGCACGATCTCGACGAGCAGGGGCGTCCCGTGCTGGGATCGACGCTGCTGCTGGTGCTGAACGCCGACGAGCGCAACCGGCCCTTCCTGCTCCCGCCCGTGGACGAGCCCGGAAGCTGGCGCGAGCTCGTCAACACCGGCCAGCGCAGCCTCCAGAACCTCCGTGCCGACGTCCTGCGCCTCTCCGGGCGCTCGCTCGTCCTGCTCGTCCACGAGACGGACCCCGCGCGCGGCGGCTTCGGATGACGTCGGAACGGCCGCGCCTGCGTGCGCTCGCCGACCGCCTCGGGATCCTTCCGTCCTACTGGGACATCGCGGGCCACGCCCATCCGACCGCCGATGCGACCTTCGAGGCCCTGGTGGCGGCCATGGGATTCGATGGCGCGGACGAGGCGGCCGCGGGCGAGAGCCTCGCGCGCCTCGACCGCGAGCTGCGCGCCGGCCTCGTGGATCCGGTCTACGTGTGGCGCCAGTGGGACGCGGGGGCACCTTCGCTGCACGTGCGCGCGCCGGAGGGCGCCTTCGACTACGAGCTCACGCTGCGAGAAGAGAGCGGACGCACGCAGGCCGTTCGCGGCCGGGTCGGCGCCGGCGCCAGCGGGCGCGAGATCGAGCTCGCCCTGCCCTTCAAGCCGGCCGAGGGCTACCACGCGGTGGAGATCTCCGTATCGACACCCAGTGGCGTCGATACCGCCGTGCAATCGCTCGTTCTCGCGCCGCGCA
>CAYOIG010000633.1:0-1518 GCA_964403915.1 uncultured Myxococcaceae bacterium | reverse complement strand
CTCACCCCTGCGCAGCGGCGCGACGCGCTGAAGCTTCTTGCCGAGCTCGCAGGAGCGCGGCGGGACCACGTGGCGCAGATCCTGTGGCTGGCCCGAGCGCGGGCGGAGGCGCCCGATGAGGCCGCGGTGGCGCTGCTCGAGGTACAGATCGACGAGGCGCTCTCCAGCCTCGCGCGCCCGGAGCTCGAGCAGGTGGCCGAGAAGCTGCGCGGCGCGGTGCCCGCCGGCCGCGCGCGCATCCGGCAGGCCGAGCTCGCACTGCAGATGGGCCAGATCGATGCCGCCGGGCAGGCGCTGGCCCAGGCCGCGGCGCTCTCGCTGACGAAGGCCGATGCCGCGCGGCTCACCAAGGCGGAGACCCAGCTCGTGCGTCGGGGCGGAAAGATGCCCCGCGAGGCCGCCGCCCCGGCCGGCGCGAAGCCCCCGGCCCCGCCGGCGCCGGCTCCCGCGGAGACACGGGAAGGTGTCACCACCGTCGGTGTCGTGCTTCCCCTCAGCGGTCGCTTCGCGAAGTTCGGGGAGGAGAGCCTCGCAGGCGTGCTGCTGGGGGCGGGCGTGTTCGAGGCGAGCCCGCTGCCGGGAACGTCGGGCGTGCGGCTCCTGGTGCGCGACACCGGCGAGGGGCCGGAGGCCGCAGCGGCCGCGATCGCCGAGCTCGCCGCCGATCCCTCCGTCATGGCCGTGGTCGGGCCCCTGCTCGCCGAGGAGGCCGAGAGCGCGGCGACGGCGGCCGAAGCGGCGGGCCTGCCGCTGCTCACGCTGAGCGCGAAGGCGGGAACGGCCGGGCAGGGCGGGCACGTCTTTCGATTCGGGGCGACGGCCCGCGCCGAGGCCGACGGGCTGGCGAAGTATGCCCTCGAGGTACAGGGGCTGAAGCGCTTCGGTGTCGTGTATCCCGAGGACGCCTACGGGCGCGGGCTGCGAGAGCTGTTCGAGCAGGCCGTGCAGACGCGGGGCGGAAGCATCGTTCGCGCGATCGGCTACGAGCCGCATTCGCGCGATCTTTCGGGACCCGTGCGCGAGGTGCTCGGCCCGCCGGCAAAGCCGGGCGCAGCCCCTCCCCTCGATGCGCTCTTCGTGCCCGACACCCGCGAGAAGGGAGCCCTCGCGGCGCAGGCACTCACCGCGATGGGCGCGAGCAGCGTGCGCCTTCTCGGCACGCGCGGCTGGCAGAGTCCGGAGCTGCTCCGGCTCGGCGGCACGGCGATCGAGGGCGCGATCTTCACCGAGCCCTTCGACGCCGGCAGCTCCTCTCCGACGGTCGCCGACTTCTCGCGCCGCTTTCATCTGAGCTACGGGCACACGCCGGACGTGATGGCCGCGCAGGCCTACGATGCCACGCGGGTTCTCCTCGCTGCGCTCCCGCCGGGCAGCACATCGCGACAGGAGCTGGAGGAGCGCATCCGTCGCGTGCGCGGGTATCCGGGCGCGTCCGGCAGCATCACGCTGCTGGAAGACGGAACTGTGCAGAAGACGCCGGCGCTCCGCGGCGTGCGCGGCGGCCGGATCATCGAGCTG
>CAYOIG010000632.1:0-3552 GCA_964403915.1 uncultured Myxococcaceae bacterium | reverse complement strand
CACGCACCTGCCGACCGGGCTCGTGGTGCAGTGCCAGAACGAGCGGTCGCAGCACAAGAATCGTGCCGCGGCCATGAAGGTTCTTCGGGCCCGGCTCTACGAGCGGGCGCGAGAGGAGCAGGAGGCGAGGATCGCGGCGCTTCGGGGCGAGAAGCGCGACGTCAACTTCGGCAGCCAGATCCGCTCCTACACGCTTCATCCGAGCCAGCGGGTGAAGGACCATCGCACGGGCTGTGAGGCCGGCAACGCCGAAGGCGTGCTGCTGGGTGACATCGACCGCTTCATCCGTGCGACGCTGCTGTGGCGCGCGGATCCAGGGAAGGGGACGGCGTGAGCGAGGCCGAGCGGGACGCGCGGCGTGCGCGGTTGGAGGCCCTGCGCGCGCAGGGCATCGATCCGTTTCCGGCGCGCGTGGGGCCGGTGGAGCGCATCGCGGCGCTGCGCTCGCGCATCGGCGAGCGCGACGCCGCAGCGCTCGAAACGAGCGCGGAGCGAGCCGCGGTGGCAGGTCGCGTGATGTCGCTGCGCAGCTTCGGCAAGCTGCGCTTCTTCGATCTGGTCGAGGACGGCGTGAAGCTCCAGGCGAGCGCGCGAAAGGGCGAGGCGCCCGAGGCCGTGCTGGCGCTGCTCGATCAGGTCGACGTGGGGGACGCGGTTCGCGTCGAAGGCGCGCTCTGGCGAACGAAGACGGGCGAGCGGACGCTGGCGGCTGCGGAGCTCACGATGCTCGCGAAGAGCCTGCGCCCGCTGCCGGAGAAATGGCACGGGCTGCAGGACGTCGAGGCCCGCTTTCGGCAGCGCTATCTCGATCTGCTGGTGAACGAGACCGCCCGGCGCGCAGCCTACGTCCGCAGCCATACCGTGAAGGCGCTGCGCAGCTTCCTCGATGGCCGCGACTTTCTCGAGGTCGAGACCCCCGTGCTGCAGCCGGTCTACGGCGGCGCGGCGGCACGCCCCTTCGTGACTCATCTCAACGTCTTCGATCAGCAGCTCTACCTCCGCATCTCGGACGAGCTGTATCTGAAGCGGCTCGTGGTGGGCGGCCTCGACCGCGTCTACGAGATCGGTCGTGACTTCCGGAACGAGGGCCTGTCTCGCAAGCACAACCCCGAGTTCACGATGCTCGAGTGCTACCAGGCGTTCACCGACTACCGCGGGATGATGGAGCTCGTGGAGTCGATGTTCGAGCACGTGGCGCGCAAAGTGCTCGGCCGTACGGCGCTCGAGTTCCAGGGGCAGTCGATCGATCTCGCCGGCCCCTATCCGCGCATCACGATCCGCGATGCGCTGCTCGCGGCCTGCGGTGTCGACATCCTCGCGGCGCCGGACCTCGAGAGCCTGCGGCGGGCGGTGCGTGCTGCCGGCATCGAGCCGGGAGACGCGCCCACCTGGGGCCGTCTCGTGGACGACTTGTTCAGCGAGAAGGTCGAGCCGACGCTGATCCAGCCCACCTTCATGACGGATTACCCCGTCGAGCTCTCGCCGCTCGCCAAGCGGAAGGCCTCCGATCCGAGACTGGTCGAGCGCTTCGAGCTCTTCGTCGCGGGCATGGAGCTCGGCAACGCCTTCAGCGAGCTGAACGATCCCGACGATCAGCGAGCCCGCTTCCTCGAGCAGGCCAGGGCGGCCGCGGAGGGGGACGAGGAGGCCCATCCGATGGACGAGGACTACCTCCGCGCCCTCGAGCACGGCATGCCGCCAACGGGCGGTCTCGGCGTGGGCGTGGGCCGCCTCGCCATGGTCCTCGCCGATGCGCCGACGCTGCGTGAGGTCGAGCTCTTCCCGCACCTGCGTCCGGAGCCGCCCACGTGATGCTCGGACTCGAGGCGCTCTGGGATGTGCTCTCCGCTGCAGGTGGCACCCTCGCGCTCAGCTTCATCGTCGCGCTCGCCCTCGGTATCAACGCGCTGACGCTGCTCTTCCTCGGCTCCTCCGTGGTGGTGCTGGAGCGCTTCGCGCGTGCCGTGCGCCGACCGCGAAGTGTCGTGCTGGCGGGCCTGTGCGCCGCACCGCTGGCGGGCGGCCTCGCCTTCCAGCTGCTCGATGCCGAGGCGCTCGGCGCCGGGGACTCGCCGCTCCTGCTGTGGCTGCGTGCGACGGCCGCATCGGCCGTGGTGCTCGGAGTCCTGCTCCCGGCGACCCGTACGCTGCTGCGCCGGCTGGCGCCATCGCGGCTCGGGGCCATGAGCCTCGTCGTGCTCGGCCTCGGCTACGGCGTGCTCGTGGGCGGCACGGATCGCCTTGCCTTTGCGGCCGCTCCGCCCGGCGTGGCGCTACTCGCGGCCCTGCTTCTGGCGTGGCGGCGCAGCCGCACGCAGGGTGCCGCGGCGTCCGCGCCGGGCGAGGCGGAGCGTCTGCTTCGCATTCTGGTGCTCGCGCTCGCACCGGGCATCCTGATCGCGTGGCTCGTCCCCGTGCCCCGGCCCGACATCGCGGCGGCTGGCGCTGGCCTGCTCGGCCTTTTCGCAGCTGTGGTGCTCCTCGGCCTGCTGCCCCTCGCCGCGGCCGGGCTCGCGGACCTGCGGGCAGGCGCCGAGTGGTTCATCGCAGCCCGCTATCTGGTCGCAAAGCGGCGCCAGACCTTCATCTCGGTCATCACCCTCATCTGTGTCGGCGGAGTCGCGGTGGGCGTCTGGCTCATCATCACGGTGCTGTCGGTGATGAATGGCTTCGAGCGCACTTGGCGCGACGAGATCATCGGCAACCGCGCGCACTTCACCGTCCACAGCGGCGTGGGCCCGATCGCCGACCATGCCCGCGTGCTGGACGTGGTCGCGAAGACCGCGGATGTGAAGGGAGCCACGCCCTACGTGGACGCCGAGGGCATGGTGCGCGGCCCGGCCGGCCGCATCCTTGCCGTGCGGCTGCGGGGCATCGATCCGGCGACGGTCGGAGGCGTCACGAAGCTGCACCAGGACATCGTGGAGGGGTCGCTCGACGATCTCGCGCCGCGGCCCATCGAGGGCAAGGAGGAGGCCGCGGCGGGCGAGGAGCCCGAGGCCCTGCCCGGCATCCTGCTCGGCCACGAGATCGCGAACGCCTTCGGTCTCGCCGTCGGTGAGCCGGTGCTGCTCGTCTCGCCGTTCGGCGGCCCGCCCACGCCGCTCGGCCCTGGCCCACGGCTGAAGAAGTTCCGCGTGGCCGGTGTATTCAAGTCGAGCTTCTTCCAGTGGGACGAGGTCTTCACCTACACGAGCCTCGAGGCGGCGCAGGACTTCAAGCGTGCCGGCGACGTCGCCGATGGCATCGAGGTTCGCGTGGGCGATTTCTATCGCTCCCAGCGCGTTGCGAGCACGGTCGCAGCCGAGCTCGGCTTTCCGTACTACACGCGCGACTGGAAGGAATACTTTCCGTCCTTTTTCCAGGCGCTCAAGACCGAGCGTGTGATGATGTTCGTGCTGCTCACCATGGTGATGGTGGTGGCGGCCTTCGTGATCGTCGCGACGCTCATCATGATGATCATGGAGAAGTCGAGCGACATCGCGATCCTGAAGGCCATGGGCGCCCACGACGCCACGATCGAGCGCATCTTCGCCATCGAGGGCACGCTGA
>CAYOIG010000631.1:0-1732 GCA_964403915.1 uncultured Myxococcaceae bacterium | reverse complement strand
GGCTTCTTTGGACACTTTCGAGCCCGTCGCGGCACTTCTTCTTAGAATGCCTGCAGGTCCTCGTAGATCTTGCGGTAACCGTAGATGCCGTCGCTTTCCAGCCACGCCTGCTTTATCGGCCCCAGCAGTCGTCGATCCTCGCGAGCACGCGACGATTCCGGCGTTGTTCGCTACGAGTAGTATCCACTCGGGTGCAATCGCATCAACCGACACATCGTTCGAATCGAATGTGAGTCCAGCGCAATTTCGACAAGACCGAGGCAGCGCGGAATGTGTTGCCAAACATTGGCAGCCTCCGCAAGGAAGAGTACGACCTGTTGTTGAACATTCGTTAAATTGTAGTCTCCAAATCCACCGGACAGTCAAATTCATTGCTCGTCTGTTTGCCTTTCGCCGCTGCTTCTTGTCAACTCTACTCCTACAACGCTGCGAATCTTGGACAGCACAGGCGTCGAAACGGCGGCGAATCGACCGCAGATGCCTTGAGCGGGCAGCGATGATTGTGGCGCGCGAGCGCGACACGGCCTACAAAGCGCCGGTCTTGGCTTTGCGGTCAAGACTGACGTGTAGTTTCCGCGATGAGCGCTGGCGGGACTCGGAAGAAGTGCACCGTCGCGGGCAAATACGATACGCCCCTTGACGAGCGGCGTTCATGAGCAGACCCTCGTTCCCAGGCCGTCGTTACCTTTCATGGCCCGAGGCCGGACCTCGACGGATCAGCCGGACGCTCGCCCGGCGGCCGCTACCGCGATCAGCCAGCCTCGCAGCGCCGCGCTGACCGCCTCGGGCTGCTCGATCGTGGCGAGGTGGCCGCAGTCGGGAATCTTCACGAGCTCGGCGCCGCGGATGCCCGCCGCCTGCTCGTCGTGGATCCCGGGCGGCATCAGCGCGTCGTCCCGGCCGGCGATCACGATCGCCGGACAGGCGATCTCCGCGAGCCCCGGCCGGCTGTCGGGTCGGCCGATGATCGCGAGCTGCTGGCGCGCGAACGCCCCGGCGCCCACCCGGTCGGCCATGCGGCGCACGATGCTCGCGAGACGGGCATCCGCCGCGTGCGCCGGAATCATGAGCTTCGGCAGCAGCGTCTCGGTGACCGCGGGGAAGTCGCGCTCGGCGAGCGCCATCAGGCGGCGCCGATTCGCCGTTCCTTCGGGCGTATCGGGGCGCGCCGAGGTGTCCATCAGCGCGAGCCCGAGCACGCGTCCGGGCGCCTGGCGCAGGACCTCGTAGGCGACGTAGCCGCCCATCGACAGCCCGCCCAGCGCGAACCTGGGCCATGGGGCGTGCGCCAGTGCGGCGGAGGCCAGCCCGGCCATCGTGTCGCGTGCGGTGAGGTCGGCGACGCGCACGTCGGCGACGCCGGCCAGGCCCGAGACCTGCGCGGCGAAGAGCTCGCCGTCGCAGAGGAGCCCGGGAAGCAGCAGCAGCGGTATGCGCGCGCCGGCCATGTCGGTCTCAGCGTATCACTCGCGCCCGCCTGCGGCGAGCGGCACCCCGGAACCGGCGCGTCGCCGCGGGGCCCGTCAGGCCGTGAGCTCGAGCATCTCGCGCAGGCTCTTCAGCAGGTCCTCTTCCTGGAAGGGCTTGCCGAGATAGAGGTCGACGCCCAGCTCCTTCGCGAGGTTCCGGTGCTTCTCGGCCGTGCGCGAGGTGATCATGATGATCGGGATGTGGGAGAGCTTCGCGTCGCGCTTGATCGTCTTCGTGAACTCGAAGCCGTCCATGCGCGGCA
>CAYOIG010000630.1:0-3361 GCA_964403915.1 uncultured Myxococcaceae bacterium | reverse complement strand
GGGGACGAGCTTGCCGGAGAAGGCGTGGGCGAGGAGGGATTGGCGGAGGCGGGAGGCGCGGGCACGAACAGCCTTGATCGTGGTCTCTCCTGTGTGCTGTATCGATAGCACTCGATCGATCTCCGCCACCACGCGCAACTGTTCTGGCACCGGAGGAAGAGCAACGACAGTTTGGCCGATTTGTTCGAAGCTGAGGTGTGGACGCCCTTGGCCATACATGAACTTTTCAAACTGTCGCCGTCCGTTGTCCGGAGACACCAAGAACGTGCAGAGAAAGCGACTGAGATCGAGATTGACAGGCCGCAAGAGAGCGACACTTTGGCTTACGAAGTGGTCGGACACGGGATGTGGAACTCGACACACATCGCCGGTATTTTCGCCGACAATCGTCACGAGAATGTCCCCCGTCTGGACACGACTCCGCTGAACGCTGGCATCGTCAGCCGGTGGGTCTACCAACTGCAAGAAAGACAGATCCAGCCCAGACGGTCGAACGTTCTGAGCGAGGATGAATACACTGGACCCGCGGCCATAGAATGGCGACCAGTCACGAGAGCCACTGGTAATCCGCGACGTCACCTGGTCCACGCTCGCCCAGCACCAGCCCTCCGGCAGCTCCGGCAGCACGCTCGTGTCCGGTGCCCCGGGCTCCGGGTACTTCTTCTTCCAGGCGTCGTCCTCCGGCGGCTTGCCGCGGGCCGTAAGCGGACAGGGATCGGCGTCCTCCTCGTAGCGCGGCCGTCGATGTAGAGATGGCGCTTCCTGAGCAAGGAGGCGTCGATGCGTGTGTTGGCGGATGGTCGGGTGCGGCGCACGGCGGCGGAGTGGCGGGCCGTGCTCGAGAAGTTCGAGGCGAGCGGCCTTTCCGCGCTCGCGTTCTGCCGGAGGGAGCGGTTGTCGCGAGCGGCGTTCACGCGCTGGCGGCAGGAGCTCGAGGGGACGGCGCCGGAGGCGGGTGCCTTCGTGGAGATTCCCGGGAGCGTGCCGGAGAGGCTCCGCGTGCTCCAGCCGGGAGAGATGGAGCTCACGCTCCCGGGAGGTGTGCTGCTGCGGTGGAGGCCGTAGGCATGTTGGGCAGTGCGGCCGCGCGCCGCATCTTCGCGTACACGCAGCCGACGGACATGCGCAAGTCGTTCCTGGGCCTTCTGGCACTGGTGCAGCCGCGCTTCCGCGAGGATCCGTACTCGGGCAACCTGTTCGTCTTCGTCAATCGCCGCGGCAACTACGTGAAGATTCTGGCGTGGGATCGAACGGGCTTTTCGCTGTATGCGAAGCGGCTCGAGCGCGGCCGCTTCGTCTTTCCGTCGTCGTCGGCATCGCAGGAGCTCTCCGAGCAGAGCCTTCGCTTCCTTCTCGACGGAATACCTCTTGGCGGGCGACACGCAATTCGGTAAGAAGAAGATGTGACGCGAGACGAGCTCTCCTGCTACAGCCGCGAGCATCTAATCGACCTCGTCATGGCGTCGCAGACGCGCCTCGAAGAGATCGAGGGGCAGCTGCGCTGGTTCAAGCAGCAGCTGTTCGGCCGCACGTCCGAGCGGCGAATCATCGAGCCGAGCCCCTCGCAGCTGTGCCTCGGAGAAGCGCTCGCAGCGCCGGCCGCGCCGCCGGCCGCGGAGACGACGGTCCGCGGCCACGTGCGGCGCCAGCGCCCGGAGCGGGAGGCCGCCGAGGACACGGGCCTTCGCTTCGACGACACGGTGCCGGTGCGGACGATCGAGATCCCGAACCCCGAGCTCGACGGCCTTGCCGAGGACGCCCGCACCGAGATCTCCGAGAAGGTCACGCACCGCCTGGCCCAGGAGCCCGGTGCCTACGTCGTGCTCAAGATCGTGCGCAAGGTCATCAAGCGCGCCGACACCGGAGCGCTGTGCTGCCCGCCGGCGCCGTCGGCGGTGCTCGAGAAGAGCTACGCCGACGTGAGCCTGCTGGCCGGGATGCTGGTCGACAAGTTCCGCTACCACCTGCCGCTGTACCGCCAGCACCAGCGGCTCGCGGCGGCGGGCATCACGGTGAGCCGCGCCTCGCTCACGACCTGGGTCTCCCGCGCCATCGAGCTGCTGGAGCCCGTCTACGACGCTCATCTGGCCTCGATTCTCGAGAGCCAGGTGCTGGCCATGGACGAGACACCCGTCCGCGCCGGCCGCAAGGCCGCGGGCAAGATGCGCACCGGCTACTTCTGGCCGGTCTACGGCGACCGGCACGAAGTCGCGTTCCCGTATGCATCGTCCCGGGCGCGGGAGCACATCGAGCGGATCCTCGGCGACTACGCCGGCACGCTGCTTACGGACGGCTACGACGCCTACACCCGCTACACGGAGCGCAGGGCGGGCCTCGTGCACGCGCTTTGCTGGGCGCACACGCGACGCGGCTTCGTCAAGGCCCAGGACGTCGAGCCAGCGCGCGCCGGCAGGGCCCTCGAGTTCATCGCCGCGCTCTATGCCCACGAGGAGGAGATTCGTCGGCGCGAGCTCGCGGGAGAGGCCAAGCAGCGCCTGCGGGCGGAGCGGAGCAAGCCGATCGTCGAGGCTTTCTTCGTCTGGCTCGAGCGGGAGCTCGTGGAGTGTGCCCTGCTGCCGACGAACCCCTTCACGAAGGCCGCCGTCTACGCACGCCAGCGCAAGGCGGGGCTCGAGGTCTTTCTCTCGGATCCCGAGGTTCCGCTCGACACGAACCATCTCGAGCGAAGCCTGCGGGTCATCCCGATGGGCAGGGGCAACTGGCTCTTCTGCTGGACCGAGGTCGGCGCGCATCTGGTGGGGCAGATCCAGAGCCTTCTGGTCACCTGCGTGCTGCACGACGTCGATCCCTACACGTACCTCGTCGATGTGCTCCAGCGCATCGAAACCCATCCCCAGTCGCGAGTCTCCGAGCTCACGCCGCGGCTGTGGAAGCAGCACTTCGGCCACGCCCCCCTGCGCTCCCTCCTCCATCGCGACCCGCGCTGACGCGGCGCGCGGCGCCTCCCGATCCGGCCACTCGGTGCAAGAACGCCGATCCCTGTCCGCTTACGGAGCTTCTCGGCGGGCGTCCACTTCTTCGCAGGCTTGTCCATGACGCCAACCGTACGTGCCTCCTTCAACCAGCGCGAGAGCGTCGTTTGGCTCAGCCCGGTCTCAGATGCCAGGGCGTTCGCGCTCACAGCGCCCGGCGGAAGCATCTTGCGTACCATCTTGGCCCTGAAGGCCTCGGCATACTCGGCCACGGTATAGTCTCGTTGCTCGCCCCCTAGGGTATTGATCACACCACCGAGCCTGCGCCGGCGATGCGACAACTACCCTGACACAGGGGGCTACCGTTCACGAAGAACGTGGGAGTGCCGCGTACACCGAGCTGGATACCATCCGCCTTGTCCTGGTCG
>CAYOIG010000629.1:0-6494 GCA_964403915.1 uncultured Myxococcaceae bacterium | reverse complement strand
GGTCGGTCTGCTCGAGCACGAAGCCGCGATCGTAGAGCCCCTCTTCGATCAGCACGTGCGCCATGCCGAGGGCGAGGGCAGCGTCGGTGCCGGGCCGCACGGGGATCCACTGATCCGCGTGGACGGCGGAGGCGCTGTAGTCGGGCGCGATGCAGACGAGGCGCGCGCCCTTGTAGCGGGCCTCGAGCAGGAAGTGGGCGTTCGGGATCTGCGTGTAGAGCGGGTTGCCTCCCCAGATGAGGATCAGGTCCGAGAAGAAGTAGTCGTCGGCCGAGCGCTCGAAGACGATCTTGCCGAAGGTCTCGGCCGCGCCGCGGTGGCCGTCGCCGATCTCTGTGTTCATGTCGAGGGTCGTGCAGTCGAGAACCGTCGCCAGGAACTGCTGCGCCGCCGACATGGTGCCGACCGTGAAGAGCGGCCCCACGTCCCATACGATGCGGTCGCTGCCCTCTCCGGTGATCGTGTCGAGCATCTGGTCGGCGATCTCCGTGAGGGCCTGCTCCCAGGAGATGCGCTGCCAGCGCCCCGAGCCGCGCTCGCCCACCCGCTTCAGCGGATGCTTGACGCGCGAGGTGTCGTACATGCGCTCGCTGAAGCAGCTCCCCTTCTGGCAGCCGCGCGGGTTGAAGTCCGGCACGTCGGGGCGGATCTGCGGATAGTCGGCGGCCTGCTCCTCGCGCCAGACGACACCGTCCTTCACGTAGACGTTCCAGGCGCAGTGGGACTGGTACCAGCAATTGACGAAGTGCGTGCTGCGCACGACGCGATCCCAGGTCCACCGCTCGCGGTAGACGTCCTGCCAGCCGCCGTAGGTGGGCGGTGCGAGCGGCAGGGTCGGCTCCGCCGCAGGCGCGGGAGCCTGCGCCCGCAAATGCCGCAGACCCAGCACCGCCGCGGTGCCGGTGGCGCCGAGCGCAGCCGCCGCGACGAGAAAGCCGCGGCGGCTGAGGCGCGGGCCGCGTGCGCCTTCGGGCGTGTTCTCGCTCACCGGCTTCTCCTCACGCACCATCGCAATGCGCGGCGCAAGCTTGCGGGAGAGCGGGAGGCGAGCGGCATGACTCCCGTCATAGCGCGTGCGTGCGCGAGTCGTTCGGGCTATCCCTCGCGCGCAGAATTACGAGACGCGAACGGCCTGCGAGCGCGCTGCAGGCGAGGATGGAGAGGGTTCCGGGATGAGCGGTAGCGAGGAGCTGGAGCGCGCGCTGCGCACGTTCGTTGGCGCCGAGATCGGGCCGGCAGCCGTCGGCCCGGATCTCGTGAACGCGCCGATGATCCGTCACTGGTGCGAGATCCTCGGAGACGCGGACCCCGTCTACACCGATGCCGAGGCGGCGGCCCGGTCGGTGCACGGCGGGCTCGTCGCGCCCCCGACGATGCTCCAGGTCTGGACGATGCCAGGAGCGCGAAGCGGCGAGGCGACGGCCGATCGGCAGCAGGCCCTGCACGCGCTGCTGACGGCGCACGGCTACGCCTCCGTCGTCGCCACGAACTGCGAGCAGGGCTACGACCGCTATCTGCGGCCCGGCGACCGCGTGCTGGCCACGACGGTGATCGAGGCGATCTCCCCAGAGAAGACCACGGGCCTCGGCACGGGCCGTTTCATCGACACGCGCACGACCTATCGCGATGCCGCGGGCGAGCGCGTGGCCTGGATGACGTTCCGCGTGCTGAAGTTCAAGCCAGCGCAGCCCGCGCAGTCGGCCACGCCCGCGGCGGGGCCGGCGAAGCACCGGCGCCTTCGGCCGCTGCGCGCCCATGACAATGCCTGGTGGTGGGAGGGCATCGCACGCGGTGAGCTGCGGATCCAGCGCTGCGCCGATTGCGGCACGCTCCGTCACCCGCCGCGGCCCATGTGCGGCGGCTGCCAGTCGCTGCGCTGGGACTCCGTCGTCGCCAGCGGGCGGGGCGTCGTCTACAGCCACGTCGTGATGCACCACCCGCCGATCCCCGGCTACGGCTTCCCGCTGGCGGTCGCGCTCGTCGAGCTCGAAGAAGGCACGCGCATCGTCTCGAACGTGATCGGCTGCGCGCCCGAGGCGGTGCGGATCGGAATGCCGTTGCGCCTCGAGATGCAGGACGTCGACGAGGAGCTGCGCCTCCCCCTGTTCCGCCCTGCAGAGGAGACTTCGTGAGCCCCGAGACACTGCGTTTCGAGTCGGTGCAGGCGGGAGCCCGCCTGCCCGAGCTGGCGATCCCGCTCACGGCCACGCTGATCGTGGGCGGTGCGATCGTCTCGCGCGACTTCACGCCCGTGCATCACGAGCGGGCTGCGGCGCAGGCCCAGGGGATGTCCGACGTCTTCATGAACATCCTCACCACCAACGGTCTCGTGGGCCGTTACGTCACCGATTGGGCCGGGCCCGACGCCGTGCTCCAGCGCGTCGCCATCAAGCTCGGCGCGCCGAACCTTCCCGGCGACACCATGACCCTCAGCGGCCGCGTTCTCACGCGCGACGAGGCCGAGCGTGCGGTCGACGTCGAGATCACGGGAGCCAACTCCTGGGGCCATCACGTGACCGGCACGGTCCGTGTGCGCCTCCCGTAGCGAGGAAGTCGTGACCAGAACCCTGCGCGACGCCGCGGCCATCGCCGGCATCGGACAGACCGAGTTCTCGAAGAGCTCCGGCCGCTCGGAGCTCCAGCTCGCCTGCGAGGCCGTGAAGGCCGCTCTCGACGACGCGGGCCTCTCGCCGCGCGACGTCGATGGCATGACGACCTTCACCCTCGATACCAGCGACGAGATCGAGGTGGCGCGCGCGGTGGGCATCGGCGATCTGCGCTTCTTCAGCCGCACGCCCCATGGCGGCGGCGCCGCCATCGGCGTCATGCACCAGGCGGTGATGGCGGTGGCGACCGGCAGCGCCGAGGTCGTGGTCGTGTACCGCGCCCTCAACGGCCGCTCGGGGCAGCGCTACTCGCAGGGCGTCGCGAGCGACGTCGTGACGTCCGATCTCATCCACTGGAGTTGGTACCTGCCGTATGGCCTGCTGACGCCGGCGAGCTGGGTGGCGATGTTCACGCAGCGCTACCTGTACGAGACGGGCACCACCAGCCTCGACCTCGCGCGGGTCGCGGTATCGACCCGGCGGCACGCGGTCGGCAACCCCAACGCCTTCTTCCACGGCCGGCCGCTCACCCTCGAAGAGCATCAGGCCTCGCGCATGATCGTCGATCCGCTGCACCTCTACGACTGCTGCCAGGAGACCGACGGCGGCTGCGCCTGCATCGTGACGACGCCCGAGCGCGCGCGTGACCTGCGACAGCCCGCCGTGATCGTGCGCGGCGTGGCCCAGGCCGCCGGCGCCGAGCAGGAGGTGATGACGAGCTTCTATCGGCCGAGCCTCTCGCGCGTGCCGGAGATGGAGATCGTGGCGAAGCAGGTCTACGGGATGTCCGGTCTCGGCCCGAAGGACGTCGATGCCGCGGTGATCTACGACGCGTTCACGCCCATCGTGCTGTGGCAGCTCGAGGCCTTCGACTTCTGCAAATGGGGAGAGGCGAAGGACTTCGTGCGTGACGGCAATCTCGACCTCGGCGGGCGGCTGCCGGCGAATACCCACGGCGGGCAGCTCAGCGAGGCCTACATCCACGGCATGAACGGCGTCAACGAGGGCGTCCGCCTCGTCCGCGGCACCTCCGTGAACCAGCCCGCGAAGAACGACCACGTGCTCGTGACCGCCGGTGTCGGCGTGCCCACGAGTGCGATGATTCTCGGAAAAGCGACTTGAACCCCCCGTTGGAGGGTGAGGAAGGAGAGATCCCATGCGAGAGGCCGTGATCGTCGAGGCGCTGCGAACCCCCATTGCCCGGGGCAAGCCCGGCGTTGGCGAGCTCTCCGCCTTCCACCCGGCGACACTGCTCGGCATCGCGCAGCGCGCCGTCGTCGAGCGCGCCGGGCTCGATCCCCGCGAGATCGAGCAGATCGTGGGCGGCTGCGTGACCCAGGCCGGCGAGCAGTCGAACAACATCGCCCGCAATGCCTGGCTCGCTCGCGGCGCACCGTGGGAGGTGGCGGGCACCACGGTCGATACCCAGTGCGGCTCGAGCCAGCAGGCGAACCACATCGTCTCCGCGTTCGTGAAGGCCGGGAGCATCGATGCCGGCATCGCGTGCGGCGTGGAGGTGATGAGCCACGTCGGCCTCGGCGCCAACGTGATCCATGGCCCGGGCTTCTTCCAGCCCGCGGACTGGCCCTGGGACTCGAGCCCGGATCAGTTCCAGGCAGCCGAGCGCATCGCGAAGAAGCGGGGCATCACCCGCGAGGACTGCGACCGCCTCGCGCTGCGCTCGCAGGAGCGCGCCATCCGCGCCCGCGACGAGGGCCGCTTCGCGCGCGAGATCCTGCCGATCGATGCTCCCGTGCTCGGGGCCGACGGCAAGCCGACTGGCGAGACGCGCAAGATCGAGCGCGACCAGGGCATCCGTGCCAGCACGCTCGAGGGCCTCGCGAAGCTCGCACCCGTGGCGCCGGGCGGCATCCACACGGCGGGCAACTCCTCGCAGATATCGGATGGCGCAGCGGCGATCCTATGGATGAGCGCCGAGAAGGCGAAAGCACATGGCCTCCGGCCCCGCGCGCGGATCCTGTACGACGTCGTGGTCGGCTCCGATCCTCACTATCTGCTGGACGGCCCGATCGACGCCACGCAGAGGATTCTCGCAAAGTCGGGTATGAAGCTCTCCGACATCGATCTCTATGAAGTGAACGAAGCGTTTGCGGCGGTCGTGCTCTCGTGGGCGAAGGTCTTCGACGTCGACCAGGAGAAGCTCAACGTGAACGGTGGTGCGATTGCGCTCGGGCACCCGGTCGGGGCGACCGGAACGCGGCTGCTCGTGACGGCGCTTCACGAGCTCGAACGGCGCGACGCCACGACCGCATTCATCAGCATGTGCTGCGGCTCCTCCATCGGAACGGGCACGATTCTCGAACGCCTCGCGTAGCAGCAGGCAGGGAGGACGAGGCCATGGGCGATCTCGACGGCAAGGTGGCGATCGTGACGGGCGGGGCGCGCGGCCTTGGTCGCGTGGAGGCGCTCCAGCTCGCGCGCGAGGGGGCGCGGGTGGTCGTGAACGACCTCGGCGTCGGGGCCGACGGCACGGGCCGCGACGAGGCCGCGGCGCATGCCGTGGTCGAGGAGATCCGAGGCTTCGGCGGCGAGGCCGTCGCCCACTTCGGCGACGTCGCGGACTGGAACGATGCGCAGGCGCTGATCCGCACGTCGATCGAGCGCTTCGGCGATCTGCACGTGCTCGTGAACAACGCGGGCTTCCTGCGCGACGCCGTGCTCTTCAACATGACGGAGCGCGACTTCGACGACGTGATCCGCGTGCACCTGAAGGGCCACTTCTGCACCATGCGCTTCGCGACGGCCTACTGGCGCGAGGCGGCGAAGAAGCACGGTGGCAGCGTCTACGGCCGCCTCATCAGCACCTCGTCCGAGTCGGCGATCTTCTGCCCGCCCGGCCAGCCGAACTACTCGGCCGCCAAGGCCGGGATCGTGTCGCTGACCATGGGCGCCGCGCAGCTCATGCAGAAGTACGGCGTCACGGCGAACGTCATCATGCCGCGGGCGCGAACGCGAATGAACGACTCGGGCCTGCTGGCTGCGATGTTCAAGAAGCCCGAGGAGGGCTTCGACACGTTCGCTCCCGAGAACGTGGCGCCGCTCGTGGCCTACCTCGCCTCGCCGGCCGCGGCGCGGATCTCGGGCCACGTCTTCGTCGTCTGGGCGCGCCAGGTGAGGCTCCTCTCGCAGCTCGCGATCGGCAAGACCTTCGACAGCGAGGAGTGCTGGACCGTCGCGAACCTCGGCGCGCAGCTCACACCTCACTTCGAGAAGCTCGAGCCCGTGACCGGCGGCTTCGCCATGCCACCGGGCTGAGAACGGCCGGGCCCGACCTCACGCCGGGAGCAGAACGTCGCCGGGTCCGGGCAAGCGCCACCCTCACCGCCGTCTCCATCTCCGGCCGCACCGCCACTCCTCTCCCGGGCCGCGCCTGGCGACAATCAGATCCGGTCACGTGGGTGACGGGATCGGGCCGGCGTCCGCGGCCAGTGCGAGGAACCGTTCCGCTGCTTCGATCGCCTCCCGCGCCTGCCGCTGGCTGAACGCTTCGAAGGGTGTGCCGCCTGGCAGGCCGTTCGGATACCGCGTTGCCACGTAGTATTGGTCGAGGATGCCGGCGAGCTCCAGCAGCTCTGCTATGGCGGGTAGGTGCGTGCGCAATCGCGCGCTCAGCTCGACGAGAGAGTGGCCGAGCACGACGCGCTCGCCGGCTGCGTAGGCCAGCGACTTCAGTGCCTTCTCGGCACTTTGCTGCGCAATGAAGCAGGCCTGGGCGAAGAAGCACTCGCGCAGGGCAAGGCGACCAAACTCGAGATCGTTTTCCGCCTGTCGCAGCCAGCGCTCCGCGTCGGACCGGCTATCCCTCATGGAGAAGCTTGGCGCCCTCGAGGGCGTGCTCGAGGAACGGCCGTTTCTCCGCGACCATGT
>CAYOIG010000628.1:0-3569 GCA_964403915.1 uncultured Myxococcaceae bacterium | reverse complement strand
GAGCACGCCGGAGATCATCGGATTGCGCACGTAGCGGTAGGGCCCTCGCACCACGAGACGCTGCGTCGGATCCCACGGCGCGAGCGTGCCCTCGCCCTCGGCGGCGAAGCGCCGGAGCGAGGCGAGGAAGAGCGCGAGACCCGACGCGAGCGCCAGCGCACCGGCTCCGACGGCGAGGCAGCCGCCCGCGCTCTGTGGAGCCTGCCACGCGGCCGCGCTGCGCGACGCGAGCCAGAGCGGCACGAGGATCACCACGGTGAACGGCAGCGCGCCGATGGCGAGCGCGTGCCGGAGAGCCGCTGCGCGCATGTCTTCTCCCGGTCCGGAGTATCGCGCAGGCACGCCTCCACCTCGCGGCCGAGGCGGCTCCATCGCGCTCGCGTGCGACGGAGCTCCGGCGCACCCCTATGCGGAAAACTCTTCGCCATCGAGGACAAAAGTTTTCCGCGGGTCGCGCCGAACGCGCCCCCCTCGAATGGGGGGGGGGGCGACGTCCAAGCGGCCGACACCAAAGAGCGTTTTCTGTCGGGTCCGGGGCGGTCTTCCTGGCACGTGGGTTGCTTCAGGCACGAAGCGGGAAGGGGAGGCGCGCGCGCCGTGTGCGGCTCCCGCTGGCTTTGCGCCCCGAGACGGGCGCCGGGAGGAACGCAGGATGAGGCTTGGGCGTGTTGGAGCGGGGCTCGTTGTGACCCTCGCGTGGGCGGTGCTCGGGACCGCCGCGCCGGCTTCGGCGGTGACGATGGACTGGGTCTTCGTCGGGGATCCTGGCAATGCGGCGGATACGCCGGCGGGCAACTGCTACGCGGCGGGCTGCGGCTCGGTTTCGACCGAGTACAAGATCGGGAAGTACGAGGTGACGAACACCCAGTACGCGGAGTTCTTGAACGCGGTGGCGGGTACGGATCCGAACAACCTCTACAACAGCAATATGGGCTCGAGTACGTCCGGCGGGATCACGCGCAGCGGCAGCCCCGGGAGTTACGGCTACGCGGTGAAATCCGGGTTCGAGAGCAAGCCGGTGAACCTCGTCTCGTTCTGGGACGCGACGCGCTTTGCGAACTGGCTGCACAACGGTCAGCCCACCGGGGCGCAGACCGCGGCGACAACGGAGGACGGGGCCTACACGCTCACGCCGGCCGCGATCGCGACGAACTCGGTGGTGAGAAACCCCGGAGCGCAGGTGTTCCTGCCGAGCGAGAACGAGTGGTACAAGGCGGCGTACTACGACCCGGTCGCGAATCTGTACTACGACTATCCGGCCGGGACGAACGCGGCGACGATCTGCTCGGGCGCGACGGCGGCGGCCAATCACGCGAACTGCCATCCAGGCGGGCCGTACGACGTGGCGCCCGCAGGCTCCTACACGGGCTCGGCGAGCCCGAACGGCACCTTCGATCAGGGCGGGAACGTGTGGGAGTGGAACGAACAGCAGATCGGCGGCTCACACCGCGAGCTTCGTGGCGGTGACTGGTACAACAGCGCGAGCAACCTCTCGGCCGGCTACTGGAGCCACATCGTCCCGACGTCCGAGGGTCTTACCGGCGGCTTTCGCGTCGCGATGATCCCCGAGCCCTCCACGGGCCTGCTCCTTCTCACAGGTCTCGCGGGTCTCGCGCTTCGCCGGCGCGTGCGGGAATGACGCACGGCGCAGGGTTCAGATCTCTCCCATCAGCTACCGGTGCCCGATGATCCGGCCTCGCGGGATGTCTGGGCCGACGGGGCCCTGGCCCCAGAAGTAGTCGCCGCAGTTCGTCAACCAGCCCGGGCCGAGCGGCGCCACGACTCGTTTTCTTCCCAGTATCTACGAAAATAGTCGCGACTTTTTTCGAGAAGTATGGGAGATTTGGACCCGTGCGCTACATCGCGACGGCCGTCCTCGAGGCGCTCGCGGAACGCAAGATGGCGTTCGTCGCGGGGCCCCGGCAGGTCGGAAAGACGACGCTCACGAAGAGCCTGCTCCGCGATCCCGAGGCGGGATACTTCACGTGGGATCTCGATCGCGACCGGCGCAGGATCCTGCGCGCGGACGGCCCGTTCTGGACGGCTCCTCCGGGCCGCTCGCGCGCGCGGATCGTCCTCGACGAGATCCACAAGTATCCGCGATGGAAGCGCTTCTTGAAGGGGCTCTTCGACTCGCAGGGCGATGCGGTCGAGATCCTCGTGACCGGGAGCGGGCGGCTCGATCTCTACCAGAAGGGAGGCGACTCGCTTCTCGGCCGCTACGTGCTCAACCGCCTGCATCCATTCACGGTCGGCGAGCTGCTCGCGAGCGGTCGTCAGGACGTGGTGACGCCCGAAGACCTCGCGCTCGAGCTCGCGGGGCCGGCGCCCGTACGCGGCGCCGAAGAGGCTCTCGCGCAGATCGAGCGCTTCACGGGGTTTCCCGAGCCGCTCCACGCGGGACGCGCCGATCGGCTGCGCCGCTGGCGCCGCATGCGCCGCGAGCTGGTCCTTCGCGAGGACCTCCGCGACCTCACACGGATTCGTGAGCTCGGGCTGATCGACCAGCTCGTGGAGCTGCTCCCCGAGCGTGTCGGCAGTCCGCTCTCGGTCAACGCGCTCCGTGAGGACCTCGGCGTCGCGTACGACACGGCGAAGGCGTGGCTCGACACCCTCGCTCGGCTCTATTTCCTCTTCGAGCTTCGTCCCTTTGCAGGCAGGCTCGCGCGTACGCTTCGGCGCGAGGCCAAGGCGTACCTGTTCGATCCGAGCGAGATCGAGGATGCTGGCGCACGCTTCGAGAACGTGGTGGCGCTGCACCTTCTGAAGCTCGTCGATGCGTGGAACGACCGTGGCCTCGGCGACTTCGCGCTCTGGTACGTCCGTGACAAGGAGCGGCGCGAGGTCGACTTCCTCGTGACCGAGCGCCGGCAGCCGTTCCTCCTGGTCGAGGCGAAGCTCTCGGGCGACCAGCCGAGTCCCGCTCTGCGCTACTTCCACCAACGCCTGCGCCCCGCGCATGCCGTCCAGATCGTGCGCCGTGGCGAGCTGCGCAAGTCGCACGGAATCGTCGTGGTGCCTGCCGACCGTCTGCTCGCGCGAATGTGATCCGCGGCTCCGCTCGTCTCCCATGCCGCCTTCATGGGAATCACGGCATCCGCCCATCCCGCTGCCTCCGCTGCGAGGCGCAGATCCGCCGTGAAACGGCGCGGATCACCCCGGCTGCGCAGCCGGGAATGGGAGGTGAGCCGTTCGTGCATCCTACTTTCTGTAAGAGCCGACGCGCGCGAGCGTAGAGTTGAAGTGGCGGGCCAAGCTCGCTCTCCTTTGGGTTGCGAGACCTACCAAGGAGGGGATGCGAGATGGCCCACCACGAGGGCGAGGCGACAGCGATCGAGCGGGTGATGGAAGTGCTGAGCGGGCACGGGCTGGAGGGGATGGCGAAGGCCGTGACGCTCCCGCCGCGAAACGCTCTCGACCGCGGGTTTTGGACGAAGCCGGTCGCTTCTCACTGAGTCATTCACGCGCCGGTCCAGGGCGTGAGACGTGGGAGAAAGCGCGGAACGTTGGCGCGATAGCGGCGGTAGGCATCGCCGAAGCGCGCTTCGAGGCCGGGCTCCTCGGAGAGC
>CAYOIG010000627.1:0-1803 GCA_964403915.1 uncultured Myxococcaceae bacterium | reverse complement strand
AGCCGCCTGCCGCCGAGAGGACCGCGCCGCTCTCGTCCCAGAAATACCAGGTTCCGCCCATCTCCTGGGCGTCTTCGAACTGCAGTCCCGTCGCTTGGAGCGCCCACTCGACGTTGTTCGGTGTCACACGCGCACGCGACTCGCCCGCGAGGATGAGGCTCGCACCGCTGGAATCGGTCCCGACGATGCGGGCGTTGCCGTACCAGAAGAAGGGCGAGATGTTCCACGGCTCCGTGCTCGTGACGACGCGCTCGGGCCAGTGCGAAGCGGCGGGCCCGGTGGGCGGCGTCGGCGTCGTGGTCCCGGAAGGCGTGCCGCCGCCACAGCCCGCGAGGGCGAGCATCGGCGCGAGCAGGAGGGTCGGCGTCAACGAACGGAGGTCGGAAAGGGGGCGTCCCAGCATGATGGCGGCGAAGGATACACGAAGCCGCCCGGGACGGCGAAGGCGTTGAGAGACGTATCCTGCACCACGCGGAAGCGGTAGAGGAAAGGCTGCTGCGGGACCTTCTTCAGGATCTCGTTGCCGAGATCGTGCACGAACGACAGCACGACCGGATCGTCGACCATCGTGAGGTGCTTCGAGACGTCGGCGTCGAACTTCATGCCGAGGTCGCGTTCCTGATCCTCGCTCACGTCGGTGAGCTGGCGCACGGGATTCCAGCCCGAGCTGCCGCCTTTCTTGTCGGAGGCGCAGGCCGCGAAGGCGGCGAGCAGCGCTGCCGCGGCGGCTAGGCTTCGCCGGCGGGCTGCCATCGCAGGACGGGGCGCCGCGCAGCCCGCGTCTCGTCGAGCCGCGACACGCGCGTGTGATGGGGCGCCCCGCGGACCAGATCGGGCTGCTCGCGGGCCTCACGGGCGATTTCGAGCAGCGCTTCGGCGAACTGGTCGAGCCCCTCGAGGCTCTCGCTCTCCGTCGGCTCGATCATCAGGGCGCCCTGCACGATGAGCGGGAAGTAGATGGTCGGCGGATGGTAGCCGTGATCGATGAGGCGCTTGGCGACGTCCATGGTCGTGATACCGGTGCCCTCGAAGAGCCGGTCGGTGAGAACGCACTCGTGCATCACGAGGCCCTGCGTTGCCGGGGCATAGGCGTCCCGCAGCCGTGCCAGAAGGTAGTTGGCGTTGAGCACCGCCATCTCGGCGCAGCGTCGAAGACCGTCCGGACCGAGGCTGCGGATGTACGCGAAGGCGCGCACGAGCATGCCGACGTTGCCGAGGTTGCCGTGGAGGCGCCCGATGGAGCGCGGAAACTCGTAGTCGAGAACGAAGCCCTCACCCTCGCTGCCGCCGAGGCGCCGCACCACCGGCACGGGCAAGAAGGGCGCGAGCGGGTTCTTGACGCCCACCGGGCCGGCGCCGGGGCCGCCGCCGCCGTGCGGGGTCGAGAACGTCTTGTGCAGGTTGAAGTGCATGACGTCGATGCCGAGATCGCCCGGGCGCGCGATGCCGAGCAGCGCATTGAGGTTCGCGCCGTCTCCGTAGACGAGCCCGCCCTTCGCGTGAACGATCTCGCAGATCTCGCGAACGTGTTCCTCGAACAGGCCGAGCGTGTTCGGGTTGGTGAGCATGAGGGCCGCCACGTCCTCGCTCATCGCGGCCTCGACCTGCTCCGGGTGAAGTAGGCCGTCCGGCCCGGAGGGGACGGGCACACAGGCATAGCCGTTGAGGGCGGCGCTCGCCGGGTTCGTGCCGTGCGCGCTGTCGGGAATCAGCACCTTCGAGCGGCGATCGCCACGGCTCTCGTGGTAGGCGCGGATCATCATGATGCCCGCGAGCTCGCCCTGCGCACCCGCAGCCGGCTGG